>NZ_JAGYFZ010000042.1:0-47637 GCF_019946675.1 Pseudomonas sp. BF-B-15 | reverse complement strand
GTGACTGACAATCCGCCATCGCGAGCAGGCTCGCTCCCACAGGTATTGCATTCAACTCATGTTATCGGTGGCTGCCTCGGCCAGAGTGATCGCCGCGACCGTTGTGGTCACCTCGTCCACCGTGATTGCGTCCGCCACCACGGTAATCATTGTTCCAATTGCCACGGTTACGGCCATCCCAACCGCCCCGGCCATTGCCGTCCCAACCGCGCCCCTGGTGCGCCCGGTAATCGCTTCGTGGCGAAGGCTGGTAATAACGCGGTGCCGGTTGATACACCCGCGGCTGGTGGTAGTACCGCGGCGTTGGCTGGTAATAGCGGGCCGGTGGTGAGTAATACCGGCGCGGCGAGGTGTAGTAACCGCCACTGGAGTAGTAACCGCCGCCATCTGAGTAGTACGGCGCGGGGGACGTGTAAACCTCGGAACTGTAGTAGCTGCCTCCTCCATCGGCATAGGGCACGCACGCGCCAAGTGACAATCCTAATACAGCCATCAGAAGAATTGGGCGGAGCTGTTTTCGACAGAGCATGGCGGCCTCCTGGACCGCGAGTGAGCCACACCAGCGACGCTGGCGAGCGACAGTCAATTATTCGCTGACTGTCGAAAGATCAGACATCGTTTTCGACATCCGGTGCGCTCTTGAAACAAGTTGAAACATCTAGCCGATGAAAGGTTTTTCATCTATTCACCCGCTGATTAATGGTGCCGCCCATGGTATCCACCGCCGTAATAACGAGGGTGATGCCCGCCCCAATAGTAGTAGCGATAACCACCGTAAAAGCGCGGACCATAGTAATAACGCGGGCCGTAATAGTAGGAATACGGCGCATAGCCGGGGTAGTAATAAGGCGTGGAATACACGTCGTAGGTGCCGGCGTAGTAGTAGCAGCCGGACAACCCGACACCGAGCACAACGCCCAGTAACAGTCGACGAAACATGGCGGCCTCCTGAAAGACCCGCAGCCGATACAGCCGGCTGACACCTGTTTTGACTGGCAATGCGACGGCGAGTGCCGAACGACGCCTGACCTTCGGATCAGCGGCCAGCCACGCTGCATCTCAGTGCACGGGCGCACCATCACAAAGCAGCGAACGGCCCTTGCGCCCTCCCGAAAAATGGCAATCCCCCGGCCCAGAGCGCTTCGGGCGACTTGGCACGGCTCTCGCTTTAGCAAACCCGTGCAGGAGTCATCACAGGTTCGCGGCACCACAATTTGCAATGGCTGACTAGGGTTCCGGCTCGCTAAGGCGAGTGACTGGTCCGAGAGTTGGCGACCTCCAGTTGAGGTTACACGGCGGGACAAAAGCCCGGGAGACAAGCCACCGTTCGCGGTGCCGCGTTGACTCCTGCCCGCCCTTGATCAACTGGAGAACCACCATGTCCCGACTTCGTTTACCCGCCCTCCTCGCCGCTGCCTTCGCAGCCATCGTGAGCGTCTCGTCCCAGGCCGCGCCAAAAGACCACTTCAGCGTCTGCTGGACCATTTACGCCGGCTGGATGCCCTGGGAATACGCCGGCAGCCAAGGCATCGTCGACAAATGGGCGAAGAAGTACGGCATCAAGATTGATGTGGTGCAGCTCAACGACTACGTCGAATCCATCAACCAATACACCGCCGGCCAGTTCGACGGCTGCACCATGACCAACATGGACGCGCTGACCATTCCGGCCGCCGGCGGCGTCGACAGCACCGCGCTGATCGTCAGCGACTTTTCCAACGGCAACGATGGCATCGTGCTCAAGGGCGACGGCAAGAAAGTCGCCGACCTCAAGGGCATGGACGTCAATCTGGTCGAGCTGTCGGTGTCCCATTACCTGCTGGCCCGAGCCCTGGATTCGGTGGACCTCACCGAGAAAGACCTGAAAGTGGTCAACACCTCCGACGCCGACATCTCCGCCGCTTTCAACACGGAGCAGGTCAACGCCGTCACCACCTGGAACCCGATGCTCTCGGACATCAAGGCCAAGCCGGGCGTGACCGAAGTGTTCAATTCCAGCCAGATCCCCGGCGAGATCATGGACATGATGGTGGTCAACAGCGCCACCCTCAAAGACAACCCCGCTCTGGGCAAGGCACTGACCGGCGCCTGGTTCGAAGTGGTCGAGTTGATGAACGCGAAAAACGCCGCCAGCAAGGCTGCGCTCGAACACATGGCCAAGGCCTCGGGCACTGACCTCGCGGGTTTCCAGGCGCAACTCGACACCACCAAATTGTTCGCCACACCGCAAGAAGCCCTGGCGTTCTCTACCAGCAAGCAACTGCCGGAAACCATGCGCAAGGTCGCGGAGTTTTCCTTCCAGCACGGCTTGCTCGGTGAAGGCGCCAAGGACACCAGCGCAGTCGGCATGGCCTTCGCCAACGGCGTGACCAGCGGCGACAAGAGCAACCTCAAGCTTCGCTTCGATCCGAGTTACGTGCAGATGGCTGCCGACGCCAAGCTGTAACAAGAGGACCTGGCCATGCGCCTGATCAATCGCCACCCGGATCGCCCGAGTCGCCTGTTGTTGGTGATCCTGCCGTTCGCCCTGGTGCTGTTCGCCTACTTCATGGGCTCGGCCGAACGGCTGCTGGACAACCCTAACGACAAGCTGTTGCCGAGCGCCGTGCAAATGACCGACGCGGTAAAGCGCCTGGCGTTCACCGCCGACAGCCGCACCGGCGAATACGTGCTGTGGCAAGACACCGCGTCCAGCCTGCGGCGCCTGGCCATCGGCCTCGGCATCAGCGCGTTGGCCGGGCTGTGCCTCGGCATCGCCGCCGGAACGTTGCCGCTGTTCGGCGCGCCGTTGTCGCCGTTGCTGACGGTGCTGTCGATGGTGCCGCCGCTGGCGATCCTGCCGATTCTGTTCATCGTCTTTGGACTGGGGGAGTTATCGAAAGTGATGCTGATCGTCATCGGCATCACCCCGTGCCTGGCGCGGGATCTGGAACAACGCGCCCGGGAAATACCGGTCGAGTTGCTGATCAAGGCCCAGACCCTCGGCGCTTCGACCTGGACGCTGATGCTGCGCGTGGTGCTCCCGCAATTGTTGCCGCGCCTGCTGATCTCGTTGCGGCTGATGCTGGGGTCGGCGTGGTTGTTCCTGATCGCCGCCGAGGCCATCGCCTCCACCGACGGCCTCGGCTACCGGATTTTCCTGGTGCGCCGTTACCTGGCGATGGACGTAATCCTGCCGTACGTGGTGTGGATCACCCTGCTCGCCTGGCTGATGGATTGGGGCCTCAAGCGCCTGACTCAACGTGCGTTCCCTTGGTATGAAGGAGCCCGCGCATGAGCTTCATCACGGTAAAAAACGTCTGGCAGCAATACGCCGATCAGGTGGTTCTCGAAGGCTTGAACCTGAACGTCAACGAGGGTGAGTTCTGCACCTTGGTCGGCGCGTCGGGCTGCGGCAAATCGACCTTCCTGCGCCTGTTGCTCGGCCAGGAACGCGCCAGTCGCGGCGAGATTCTGCTGGACGGTCAACTGCTGGCCGGCGAACCGGATTCGAGCCGTGGCGTGGTGTTCCAGCGCTACTCGGTGTTCCCGCACCTGACGGTGCTGGACAACGTCGCCCTCGGCCTCGAACTGCCGCGTTCGCCGCTGCTTGGGCGGTTGTTCGGCAACGCCAAAAAAGACGCCCGCGAACAGGCCTCGGTGCTGCTGCAAAAGGTCGGCCTCGGCCACTCGCTGGACAAGTACCCGGCGCAGCTGTCCGGTGGCATGCAACAGCGGTTGGCCATCGCCCAGGCGCTGATCATGAAACCGCGGGTGTTGCTGCTCGACGAACCGTTCGGCGCGCTCGATCCGGGCATCCGCAAAGACATGCACGCCTTGCTGCTGGAGCTGTGGCGCGAGACGCAACTGACGGTGTTCATGGTCACCCACGACCTGTCCGAAGGTTTCAGCCTCGGCACGCGACTGCTGGTGTTCGACAAGGTCCGCGTCGACCCGCACGCCCCCGGCGCCTATGGCGCGCGCATCACTTACGACATCCCTTTGAACAGCGACCGCCGCGCCACGCGTGCCGCCGTCGATGCTCTGCCGACTGAATTGGCGGGCACGCTTCGTACCGCATAAGAGGATTTTTCACATGACTGATTCGACCCAACTGTTCCCGCCCTTCGCCGAGGAAATGCTCCCCGGTGGCGGCCATCGCTCCTTCGTATTGAAACGCGGCCAATTGCTGCGCCTGACCGACCTGCGCGGTGGCGCCAACGTCAGCCTGACGCTGCTCAATGCCAATGAAAAAACCGAACGCCTGAACCTGCCCGACAGCCTCAAATGCCAACACACCGCCAAGCTCACCACGGGCCATTGTTTGTACTCGGACATGGGCCGCGTGCTGGCGGCAATCACCGCCGACACCTGCGGCTGGAGCGACAGCCTCGGCGGTGTGCTGTGCGCTGAAGAAGTCGCGGAAAAGTACGGCGCAGGCCGCTATCAGGAACTGCGCAACGGCTTCTTCCGCAACGGCACCGACAACCTGTTGGTGGAACTCGGCAAATGGGGTTTGGGCCTGTCGGACCTGCTGATGACCCTCAACCTGTTCAGCCGCGTGAACGTAGATGAGGCCGGGCGTTTCCACTTCGTCGAAGGCAACTCCAAGGCCGGCGACTACATCGAGTTGTACGCGCCGATGGACACGCTGGTGGTGCTCACCGCCCTGCAACATCCGATGGACCCGTCGCCGGAATACGCACCAAAACCGTTGAAGCTGAGCTGGATGAACGCCGACGCCAGTGTCGCCGAACACTGCCGCACCTCGCGCCCGGAAAACGAGCGCGGCTTCATCAACACCGACCGCCTGTTCGCCTGAGGATCGCTGCCATGTCACTCGCAATCGCTACCGCTCAAAAGCATCCAGAAACAGCGGTCTACCGCGCCACCATTCCCGCCGGCGAACCGTGGCTGATGGAGGTCAAGGCCGGCCAGACCCTGCGCATCCTCGACCTGGAAGGCAATCAGGCGGTTGATACGTTGTTCTACAGCGTCGCCAACCCGAAAGAACGCTACGACGTGCAACGCACCTTGCGCCGGCAGAACAGCGTCTACCTGAGCACCGGCAGCGTGCTCTATTCCAACCTCGGCAAACCGATGCTGACCATCGTCGCCGACACCTGCGGGCGCCACGACACCCTCGGCGGTGCCTGCGCGCAAGAGAGCAACACCGTGCGCTACGCCCTGGAAAAACGCTACATGCACAGCTGCCGCGACAACTACCTGCGCGCCTGCGTCCACGACGGGCGACTGGGCAAGGGCGACATCGGGCCGAACATCAACTTCTTCATGAACGTGCCGGTCACGGCGGATGGCGGGCTGACGTTTGAGGACGGTATTTCGGCGCCGGGCAAGTACGTGGATTTGCGGGCGGAGATGGACGTGATCGTGCTGATTTCCAATTGTCCGCAACTGAATAATCCGTGCAATGCCTACAACCCTACGCCTGCGGAGCTGCTGGTATGGAACTGAAACTGAACCGTCTGCGTCGCTGGTTGTTTGCCCTGTGCCAGGCCCGTTCCGGGCAGTGCCTGAAATCTCCAGACCACCACTAAACCCTGTGGGAGCGAGCCTGCTCGCGATTGCGGTGTGCCAGTGGGCATTGATGTGTCTGATACACCGCAATCGCCGGCAAGCCGGTCTCGCTCCCACAAGGGTCCGGTGGTGGTTTGAAGTGAATTGGTTTTTTCCGCCGGGGACGACCCCGGCGCCCAACGAAAAACTGCGGGACGGCCCGCATCCCCTCCAGGGGTTATGCCATGTTCGAAAAAGTCCTGATTGCCAACCGTGGCGCCATTGCCTGCCGCGTCCTGCGCACCTTGCGTGAACTGCACGTCAAAGGCGTCGCCGTTTATTCCGAAGCCGATGCCGCGAGCCTGCACATCCTGCATGCCGATGAAGCCCACAGCCTCGGTGAAGGCGCGGCCGCCGGTACCTATCTGGCGGTGGATAAAATCCTCGCCATCGCCAAAGCCACTGGCGCCACGGCGATCCATCCTGGCTACGGTTTCCTCTCGGAAAACGCCGCGTTCGCCGAAGCCTGCGAAGCGGCCGATATCGCGTTCATTGGCCCGACGCCAGAACAGTTGCGCGTGTTCGGCCTCAAACACACCGCGCGCGCCCTGGCCAAGCAACACGGCGTGCCGATGCTCGAAGGCACCGAGCTGCTCGACAGCCTCGACGCGGCATTGATCGCCGGCGATCAGGTCGGCTACCCGGTGATGCTCAAAAGCACTGCCGGTGGTGGTGGCATCGGCATGCGCGTGTGCCGCAGCGCTGGCGAGTTGAGTGAATCCTTCGAAGCCGTAAAACGCCTCGGCCAAAACAATTTCAGCGATGCCGGCGTGTTCATCGAGAAGTACATCCAACGCGCCCGACACCTGGAAGTTCAAGTGTTCGGCGACGGTCGCGGTGAAGTGATCGCCCTCGGCGTGCGCGACTGTTCGGTACAACGGCGCAACCAGAAAGTCCTCGAAGAAACCCCGGCGCCGAACCTGCCCGACGGCATGGCCGATGAGCTGTGCGCGGCGGCGATCAAACTGGCAAAAGCGGTGAACTACCGCAGCGCCGGCACCGTGGAATTTGTGTTCGACAGCGCAGACCAGCGCTTCTACTTTCTGGAAGTGAACACCCGTTTGCAGGTGGAGCACGGCGTCACCGAACAGGTGTGGGGCGTGGACCTGGTGCGCTGGATGGTGGAACTGGCGGCGGGTGATTTGCCGCCGCTGAGCGTATTGAGCCAAGGCTTGAAAGCCGAGGGCCATGCGATTCAGGCGCGGCTGTATGCCGAAGATCCGGGTCGTGATTTTCAGCCGAGCCCAGGTTTACTGACCGCTGTAAATTTCCCCGTCGCCGACGGCAAACAGTTGCGCATCGACACCTGGGTCGAGGCCGGTTGCGAGATACCGCCGTACTTCGACCCGATGATCGCCAAGGTCATCTGCTGGGCGCCGACCCGCGAACAAGCGCGTGCGAATTTGCATCAAGCACTGGGCGACAGCCAGCTCTACGGCGTGGAAACCAACCGCGATTACCTGCGACAGATTTTGCTCGATGCGCCGTTCACCAGCGGCCAACCGTGGACCCGTTGCCTCGAAGGCCTGGTGTATCAGGCCAACACTTTTGAAGTGCTCAGCGCCGGTACGCAGACCAGCGTTCAAGACTATCCGGGGCGACTCGGTTATTGGGCCGTGGGCGTGCCGCCGTCAGGGCCGATGGACAGTCGCGCATTGCGATTGGGCAACCTTTTGCTGGGTAACGACGAAGGCGCCGCCGCGCTGGAAATCACCATGAGCGGGCCATTGCTGCGCTTCAATTGCGACGCGGTGGTGGCGGTCACCGGAGCAGTGATTCCGCTGACGTTGAACGGCGAAACCGTGGCGATGAACACGGCGCTGCTGGTTCCGGCAGGCACTACGTTGAGTCTCGGCACGATTGGCGGCGCAGGCGCCCGCAGCTATCTGTGTGTGCGCGGCGGGCTGCAGGTGCCCGACTATCTGGGCAGCAAAAGCACCTTCACCCTCGGACAGTTTGGCGGCCATGGTGGTCGCGCATTACGGGCCGGCGATGTGTTGCATGTGCCGGCGTTGACCGATCACAGCGTCGGCGAGCAACTGCCTGCAATCGCTGAGCTGCCTGCCGTGCGGCAGATCCGGGTGATCTACGGCCCGCATGGCGCACCGGAATATTTCACCGAAAACTACATCGGCACGTTTTTCGAGACTCAGTGGGAAGTGCATTTCAACTCCAGCCGCACCGGCGTGCGCCTGATCGGGCCGAAGCCGGAATGGGTGCGGGCTGACGGCGGTGAGGCGGGGCTGCACCCGTCGAATATCCACGACAATCCGTATGCGATTGGCGCCGTGGATTTCACCGGGGACATGCCGGTGATTCTGGGGCCGGACGGCCCGAGCCTCGGCGGGTTTGTGTGCCCGGTGACGGTGATCGAGGCGGACCTTTGGCAGTTGGGGCAATTGAAGGCCGGGGACAAAGTGCAGTTCCAGCCAGTCGATATCAAAACCGCCCGCACCCTCGCCCTGAAATGGAATACCCCTTGTAGGAGCCGGCTTGCTGGCGATGGGGCCCTAACAGACACCGCGTCAACTTCATCGCCAGCAAGCCGGCTCCTACAGGGGGTTGTATCGCCTGTGGTTTTGGATTTGGGTCAGGACGATACGCGGTTGGTTGCGCGACTGTCGGGGGATACGCACCTGTTGCTTGAGATCGGCGCACCAGAACTGGACCTCGTCCTGCGCTTCCGCGCCCACGCCCTCATGCAAGCCCTGGAAAGCAAACACCTGCACGGCGTGATCGACCTCACACCCGGCATCCGTTCGCTGCAAGTGCACTACCAACCCGAGCAACTGCCGTTGGCCGATCTGCTCGGTATCGTCGCCGGTGAATGGGACGCGGTGTGCGCCGCCAAGGATCTGCAAGTGCCCTCGCGCATCGTCCATCTGCCGCTGTCCTGGGACGACCCGGCCTGCCAATTGGCGATCGAGAAATACATGACCACCGTGCGCAAGGACGCACCGTGGTGCCCGAGCAATCTGGAGTTCATCCGCCGCATCAACGACCTGCCGAACCTCGATGAAGTACAGCGCACGGTGTTCGACGCCAGCTATCTGGTGATGGGGCTGGGCGACGTCTACCTCGGCGCGCCGGTCGCCACCCCGCTCGACCCGCGCCATCGCCTGGTGACCACCAAGTACAACCCGGCCCGCACCTGGACTGCGGAAAACTCGGTGGGCATCGGCGGCGCGTACATGTGCGTGTACGGCATGGAAGGCCCCGGCGGTTATCAGTTCGTCGGTCGCACGTTGCAGATGTGGAACCGCTACCGCGAAGTCGCCGCGTTCGATGGCAAACCGTGGCTGCTGCGCTTCTTCGACCAGATCCGCTTCTACCCGGTGAGCGCCGATGAACTGCTGCGCATCCGTCGGGATTTCCCCCTCGGGCGCTTCGATTTGAACATCGAACACAGCCAGTTGAACCTCGCGGATTACCAGGAGTTCCTGACCAAAGAGTCCTCGAGCATTGCAGCTTTTCGGGATCAACAGAAAGGCGCGTTCAACGCCGAGCGCGAGCGCTGGATCGCCAGCGGCCAGGCCCACTTCGACAGTGAGGAAGCGGCCCCGGAAACGACCGAAGACGCACCGTTGGCCAGTGGCGAAATGAGCGTCGACAGCCACATCGCCGGCAACCTCTGGCAGGTCCAGGTGGAGACCGGCAGCCGCGTCGCTGCCGGCGATGTGCTGGTGATTCTGGAGTCGATGAAGATGGAAATCCCGCTGCTGGCACCGATGGCCGGCGTGGTGCGCGAAATCCGCGTGCAACCGGGTTCGGCCGTGCGCGCCGGACAGCGCGTCGTGGTGCTGGAACTCGACTGAACCCATTTTGCAAAGGACTCACTTCATGACCATCAATCTGCAACTCGACGCCCTGCGCAGCGCTTATCGCGACGCCAGCATCACACCGCGACAGCTGCTGCTGGCCCTGCGCGATAAAGCCGCCGCCCTGAACCCGGACTATCACCTGTTCATTCATTTGCTCAGCATTGAAGAACTGGAGCCGTACCTCGCCGCGCTCGACGGCCGCGATATCGACAGCCTGCCGCTTTACGGCGTGCCGTTCGCGATCAAGGACAACATCGATCTGGCGGGCATTCCGACCACGGCAGCGTGCCCGGCATTTGCCTATGTGCCGCAGCAGTCGGCGACCATCGTCGAGCAATTGCTGGCGCTGGGCGCGATTCCGCTGGGCAAGACCAACCTCGACCAGTTCGCCACCGGCCTCAACGGCAGCCGCTCGCCGTATGGCGCGTGCCCGAACAGCGTGTTGCCGGAGTATCCGTCAGGCGGTTCCAGCGCCGGTTCTTCGCTGGCGGTGGCGCTGGGCGTGGCGAGTTTTTCGTTGGGCACGGACACGGCGGGCTCGGGGCGAGTGCCGGCGGGGTTAAACAATCTGGTGGGGATGAAAGCCACCAAAGGGTTGATCTCCACGGCGGGCGTGGTGCCGGCGTGTCGTACGCTCGATTGCGTCACGACCTTTACCGCGACGGCTCGGGAAGCCAGTCAGTTGCTGGCGCTCACCGCGCATCTCGATCCACGGGACGAATACAGTCGCCGTAATCCGCTGTGGAATGACGGCTCGGCGTTCGGCACACCGCGCCCTTTCCGCTTCGGCGTACCGCGTGCGCAGGACCTGGAGTTCTTCGGTTGCCCTGAAGGTCCGCTGTTGTTCGGCGATGCCATCGACCGGCTCAAGGCATTGGGCGGTGAAGCCGTGGAACTGGATTTGTCGCCTTTCCTTGAAGCGGCGCGCCTGCTGTATGAAGGCCCGTGGGTGGCAGAGCGCTACAGCGTCGCCGGCGAGTTGATGGAGCAAAATCCTCAAGCGGTATTGCCGGTGATTCGTGCGGTGCTGGCCAAGGCACCGGCGGTGAACGGTGTGCAAACCTTCCGCGCCCAATATCGGCTGCAAGCCTTGAAAGCGCTGTGCGACAAAGCGCTGGAAGGACTCGATTGCGTGGTCACACCGACCATCGGCCGTCCCGTCACACTGGCGGAGCTTGAGGCTGAGCCGGTGCTGCGCAATTCGGAACTGGGTTACTACACCAACTTCATGAACCTGCTGGACTACGCCGCCGTCGCGGTGCCGAGCGGGTTCATGGGCAATGGTTTGCCGTGGGGCGTGACGGTGTTTGGCCGGGCGTTTACCGATCAGTATTTGTTGAGTGTGGCGGATGCGTTTCAGCATCGTTCTCCTGCACCCACAACGGTCGCGCGTAATGATCGTGCGCGGTTGGTGGTGTGCGGCGCGCATCTCGATGGGCTGGCGCTGAACTGGCAGTTGAAGCGGCGCGGCGCGACGTTGGTCGAGACGACGTTCAGTTCGCCGGACTATCAACTGTATGCATTGGCCGGTGGCCCGCCGTTTCGTCCGGGGATGGTGCGGGTGAAGGATGGCGGCGTAGCGATTGCGGTGGAGGTCTGGGAGTTGCCGAGCAGTGAGCTGGGGTCGTTTTTGACCGGGATTCCGGCGCCGCTGGGGTTGGGCAAGGTGCAACTGGCGGACGGGCGTTGGGAGAGCGGGTTTATCTGTGAGGCGTATGGGCTGGAGGGGGCGGTGGATATCAGTCATTTGGGCGGATGGCGTGCGTACCTGACAGATTTGAGGTGATCTTTCGATTCGCGCGCAAGCCTCGCTCCTACAGGTTTACGCAATCCCCTGTAGGAGCGAGGCTTGCCCGCGAAGACGTCAGCACAGGCACCACAAGACCTGATCCTCGCCGATTCACCCTGCAAATCCCGCAGTTATTTCCCCGCAGTGCCACTAGAATGCTCCCCAACGGGCCACTGCCAACGGAATCGCCATGCTGCTTCACTCGCCGCTGTATTCGCAACGTTCGCTGGTCCTCACGCTGATCGCGCTGCTGGGCGCAGGTTTTCTCGCCACGTCATTTCTCAGCTACTACGCCTCGCGCGCCTCGATCCGCGACAACATCGTCAACACCGAGCTGCCGCTGACTTCGGACACGGTCTACTCGGAAATCCAGAAAGACCTCGTCAGACCGATCCTGATTTCCTCGATGATGTCCCGCGACACCTTCATGCGTGATTGGGTGGTCAACGGCGAACACGACCCCGACCAGATGACCCGCTACCTCAACGAGGTCATGACCCACTACGGCGCCTACACCGCATTTTTCGTCTCCAACGGCACGCTCACCTACTACCACGCCAAAGGCGTGCTCAAACAGGTCAAGGTCACTGAGCCGCGCGATGCCTGGTATTTCCGTGTGCGTGACATGGCTGCCCCTTACGAGATCAACGTCGACCCGGACCTGGCCAACAAGGACAACCTGACGTTCTTCATCAACTACAAGGTCTACGACTACAACAACCGTTTCATCGGCGCGGCAGGCGTTGGTCTGACCGTCGATGCGGTGATCAAGCTGATCGACAAGTATCAACAGCGCTATCAACGTAGCGTGTATTTCGTCGACAGCTTCGGCCGATTGGTGCTTACCGGTGCCGAGGGTGGCCCGCAGGGCGCGCATATCGGCCAGAAACTCAACGACCTGGAAAGCATGAAAGGCCTGGTCAACCAGCTGCCCAAGCCCCACAGCGGCAGCTACGAATATTCCGTCCAGGGCCAGGGCCATTTCCTCAACGTGCGCTTCATTCCGGAACTGAACTGGTACCTGTTCGTCGACAAACGCGAAGACGGCGCCCTCAGCGAAATCCGCCAGTCGCTGTACCTCAACTTGCTGATCTGCCTGCTCGTGACCCTGACTGTGCTGGCCCTGCTCAATCGGGTGATCAAGCGTTATCAGGGCAAGATCCAGGCGCAGGCGACCCTCGACAGCCTGACCGAACTGCCGAACCGTCGCGGCTTCGATCTACTGGCCGCACAAGCCATGCACGAAGCCCAACGCGAACCGAAACCGCTGACCGCGCTGCTGCTGGATCTGGACCACTTCAAGGCCTTGAACGACACCTACGGTCACCTCGCCGGCGATCAGGTGCTGATCGGCTTCGCAAGGGATCTGGAGAGTTGCCTGCGCCATTCCGACATCGTCTGCCGTTGGGGCGGCGAAGAATTCATCGTGCTGCTCAAGGACACGGACGGTGAGACCGGTCTGATGATTGCCGAGAAAATTCGTCAGCATGTCGAAGAACAGCTTTATGCCTACAACGGTCACACCTTGCATCTGACGGTCAGCATTGGCTTGACCACGCTGCAACCGGATGACACCTTGCACACCCTGCTCTCCCGCGCCGATCATGCGATGTATCGGGCCAAGCAATCCGGCCGTAACCGTACCTGCGCGGAAATGCCTCACACCAGTTATGCATAGTCCTACATGAACAAGCCTGAATTCTGCCCGGCCTGCGGCGCCTCCAACGACTGCACCCTGGCCGACCCGCGAACCGCCGATCGGGCCTGCTGGTGCTACGGCGTCAGCATCGACCCGGCGGTGCTCGAAGCACTGCCGCCCGAACTGCGCGACAAATCCTGCCTGTGCCCGCGCTGCGCGCAGGTCGAGGCGCAGTTGTAAGCATCCTTGTGGCCGATCACGTAAGATGCGCGGCCCGTTTCCTGCCGATCTCACTTCATGCGCGTTGACCGTTTCCTCAGCAACCTGCCCCGCTTCAACCGTAAGCAGGTTCGCCTGTTGCTGGTGGAAAAGCGCGTGCGGGTCGACGGAAAAATCGTCAGCGACCCTCACACCGAGGTGCTGGAGTTCAGCCGCGTCGAAGTCGATCAAGAAGTGCTGCAACTCGGCAAACCCGCCCGCTACTTCATGCTGCACAAGCCCCCCGGTTGCGTCAGCGCCACCCGCGATCCGGAGCACCCGACGGTCCTTGATCTGTTCGACGAGCCGGACAAGGAAGACCTGCACATCGCCGGCCGCCTGGACTTCAACACCACCGGCCTGATGCTGATCACCAACGACGGCAGCTGGTCGAGACGCCTGACCCAGCCGCAGACCAAATTGCCCAAGGTCTACTACGTCGAGACCGAGCAAGACATCGGCCCGGAATATGCTTTGAAATTCAGCGAAGGCCTGTACTTCGCCTTCGAAGACCTCACCACGCTGCCGGCCGAACTGGCGCTGCTCGGGCCGAAGTCAGCGCGGCTGAGCATCGTCGAAGGTCGTTATCACCAGGTGAAGCGGATGTTCGGCCACTTCGACAACAAAGTGCTGCGCCTGCACCGCGAACGCATGGGTCCGCTGGTGCTCGACAGCACGTTGAAACCGGGCGAATACCGCCCTTTGAGCGATGAAGAGATCGGATTGATCTAAGCAGCCTACCGCTCAGCAGAAGTTGTCGAACAATTTACGAATGGCACTTGCGCGATGCCAACTCCCCTGCTTGAATCAGGTCGTCAGCCGAAATGTGACTGACGAGTCACAACATACGTCTAAGAAACTTTTTGTCGGTTAGAGAACCTCAAGGTTCCGCCTCAGACCGACAGACTGCCCGCCAATAACAACACCCGTCGACCGGACTGCAATGGATCGACATGGGCCTTCAAATTCCAGGCATATGCCTACCTGTCACAAAGCTCGTGCAATCTCATTTGCGCGCATACCCGCTTGCCAGGAGTCTTATGACATGAGGCCAGAAATCGCTGTGCTGGATATACAAGGTCAGTATCGGGTTTACACGGAGTTCTATCGCGCAGACGCCGCAGAGAAGACCATTATCTTGGTCAACGGCTCGATGGCCACGACTGCGTCGTTTGCACAAACCGTGAAAAACCTCCACCCGCAGTTCAATGTGGTCTGCTACGACCAGCCCTACGCGGGCAAGTCAAAAGCCCACAACCTGCATGAAAAATTGCTGACCAAGGAAGTCGAAGGGCAGATCCTCCTGGAGCTGATCGACCACTTCGCCGCCGAACACGTGCTGTCGTTTTCCTGGGGTGGCGCCGCGACCCTGGTCGCCCTCGCCCAACAACCGCGACGGATCGAAAAAGCCGTGATCAGCTCGTTCTCCCCGGAGATCAACGCGCACATGCTCGACTACCTCGAGCGCGGCGTCGACTACCTTGGCAGCCGTGACGGCGACCGGGTCGGCAACCTGGTGAACAGCACCATCGGCAAACACCTGCCGACCCTGTTCAAGCGCTTCAACTACCGTCACGTCAGCAGCCTGGCCGATCATGAATACGGGCAGATGCACTTCCACATCAGCGACCTGCTGCACAGCGACCGCCAGTGCTTCTTCAAGGCGGCCGAGAAAATCAACGTGCCGGTGCTGTTCATGAACGGCGAATGGGACGAATACACCGCCGCCGATGGCGCGCGATTGTTCGCCAACCACGTGCAACACGCCACGTTCACGACGCTGGATGCGACGGGCCACTTTCTCGACATGGAACACAAAGCCGCCTGCCGAGACAGTCGCAATGCGTTGCTGGGTTTCCTGAAACCTGAGCAACAGGCAAGCCGACCGCGTTACCACTACGTCCAGGACCAACATGCATTGTCCATTTGAAACAGCGTCATCGCGAGCAAGCTTCGCCCTATAGCGTTAACGCCAATCTGTAGGAGCGAGGCTTGCCCGCGAACGACCGCCACCCGGTCCGATGTCTTGTTTCACCTGTGCCAAAGCCCTCACGCGCAAAGAAAAACTTCATTTTCATGCGCACATCTGGTACAAAGTCAGCCGCTCTGAGCGGGTGTCGTATAATGGCATTACTCCAGCTTCCCAAGCTGATAACGAGGGTTCGATTCCCTTCACCCGCTCCACTATTTTCAAGGCCTCCAGCCTACCCCGCGTCAACAAGGTATCTGTTTCTGTTTTTTCAGAACACGAACAAACTAAAAACAGATACCAGTGCTTAGTCGACTTAGACCTATTGCGCCCCTCCTGCACGCTGGCAACTGGCCAACACACCACTATTCGCATGCCACCCACAGCTGATCAGGCTTAGTCATATAACTCTGGTTCATCATCTCCCATCCCATGCCCAGGCATGACCCCGCGAACATCCGCGCGGGCTATTTTCCAGCACAAGTCTGATACAGTCGCCCTCGTTAAATTCGTTGACAGGGAGTCAAGCATGGCAAAGCCAGCTGCACGAATCACCGACCCAACCAGTTGCCCCATACCTGGGCACGGCTCCAAAGCTATCGCCTCCGGCTCTCCTGATGTGTTCTTCGACGGCCTTGCAGCCGCTCGCAAAGGGGACACGTGTACTTGCGGTAGTGCGTTAGCCTCGGAAGTGTCCGGCACAGTGTTTATCAACGGCAAAAACGCCGCATTGGTCGGCACTGTCGGAACCCATGGCGACGTCGTAATCGGCGGTTCGGGTACGGTCATCATCGGAAGCTCCCACACCCCTGCCCCCTTTACTCCGCCTACGCCCATGGTCATTCACGGGAACTGGATCGGTTTTAAGATTTCCGCAGAAGAAAGCTACAAAGGATTTGCTTGCACGGCTCACTTTGACGATGGGTCTTCTATGCCCGGCGTCTTTGACGCAAACAACTCGGTCAAATTTTCCAACCCCACCGGAAAGGCATGCCATACCTTGGTATTTGCCCAACACGAGAACACCTGCACAACCGCAGGTATCGACGGACTGCTGAACGATATTTTGGGATAAGGATATTCTCGTGACGGAACCGAACCTGGTAACCGGAAGTTATGTTGTAAAAAGTGAACATACGCTCGACCGATCCCCCCTTGAGATGGCGGTTGCAGGCATGGAGGGGGCGGCCAGTCGTTTTTCCATCGATGCCATAAAGGACGAACGCGTCCGCGCAAGCTACGAGGGCAATATTCGACGAATGTCACAGCAGATATTCGCCGAGGTGCGGGCCGGCAACATAAGCGTTGAGGACGCGACAAAGTTCAGCAATGAGATGCGCAACAAAATCATGCTCGAACACCGCAAGCTGACCTCTGCGCAGGGCCTGGCCATCGTGCAAAAAAAGAAGAAAACCGGGAAAACACACAGCGAAATCCTGAACGAAAAATCTCAAACCCAGTTCAACAAAAATTACGAACAACTTTCAAAGGCCCAACAAAAAGAAGTCCTGTACAAAGCGCTGGAGCGGTCCGGAAGTGCCAATGCCAAGTTCACCTCTGGCACCAAAATCATGTCTGTTATGGGCAAGGTTGGCATCATCATGACAGCGGTGCTGGCCACTTACCAAATACTGAACGCAGACGACAAGGCCAAGGAAACGGCTCGTCAAGCCACGATCCTGGGTGGTGGTGCGGCGGGTGGATTTCTGGCGGGTTTGGGCATATCCGCACTTTGTGGTCCTGGAGCTCCGGCTTGCGCCATAGCCGTTGTTCTCATCGGTAGCATTGCTGGTGGCATTGCAGGCGGGGTCGCGGCTGATACGTTCGACGCAGAGCTAGAGGAGCTGGCCCATTGGGACATATTCTGACCCCCGCGGAACGAGCCAGCATCCAGATCGCGCTGGCAGAGGCTTTTGTAGACAGCACTGTCGACTACGCCTCTATTGCAGAACGAATCCGGGGCTATGACCCAAAGGTCGTTGAAGACATCTTGTACTCAGAGGTCGCGCCTGTGTGTTTCAGCAACCTTGAAACGCCCGTCCCTCCTGTTTGGACTGGTTTTCAGGATGAATGGTTACTAGATGAAATAGCCAAAGAACTCAAAGCGCGAGAAAACAGTTGGCTGCGACGTAGCTTCGACCTGTTAAAAGTTACATGGCTACGCTACAGCTACGGTTACATTTGGAAGGAGCTCATGAAATTTAATCAATTCCAGTAGCCCACCTGCACCAGCTTCCCTAGCTGATAACGAGGGTTCGATTCCCTTCACCCGCTCAAATCGAATTTATGTCTCACGTCAGGATGGTTTTGACGGGGGATGCAGAAACAAAAAAAACCGGTCCAAGTGACCGGTTTTTTTGTGCCCGGAATCTGGAGTCCCGCGAGACTGCCGCAAGGCCAGGCGACCCCATGCCCCTACCCTGCCCGCACGCCATGCAGTGCTATACTTTTCTTGGCTTGAACGAAGTGAGAAGCGTTGCCCACGGGTACCGATACCGACTGCAAATTCCGGCAAACAGCTGCAAGACAGAGGAGGTCTACGGCAAGCACGGGATGGGAGGTGTGGCATGAATCGACACTATTACATCAGTGACAATCTCGACGACCTTGAAGCCGTTGAAAATGAACTGGAAGCCAACGGCATCAATTCCGAACAAATCCATGTGCTCAGCGAACATGTGGCTGATGTTGAACAACATCACCTGCACGAGATCAACTCGTTGATGGAGCAGGATGTCGTTCACTCTGGCGAAATCGGTGCGGTGATCGGTTTGCCACTCGCCGCGTTGGTCCTTGGCGGCGCCTACTGGCTGGGCTGGACCGAATCCGTCGCAGGCTGGATGCCTTTTATCTTTCTCGCCGTTGTTATATTCGGCTTCTGCATCTGGGAAGGCGGTTTTTTTGGTATTCAGGTGCCAAACGCTCACTTCCGCAGTTTTAAACAGGTGGTAGAAGAGGGAAAACACATTTTCTTTGTGGACGTCGAGCCGAATCAAGAACCGGTATTGGACGGAGTTATCGAACACCATCCACTGCTGAAGATTGCCGGTACGGGCACGGCAGCCCCTCACTGGACAGTCGCCTGGCTGCACAGGTGGCATCAGTTCAAACGAACGATATAACGGCATTGGTTGCCAATCAGTCCCCGGAGGCTCAAGGTCGTCCGGGCGTTTCCTATTGACCGAAGAAAATCACCCGGCTGAGAAACACATAGTCCGCCTCGGTGGCCATCAGTCCGACAAGCACCAGCAAACACAACGGTGGCACCAGGATGGCGTAGACCATGGCCAATCGTTCCCAGGCCATGTGCATGAAGATGGAGACGATCAGACCGGCCTTCAGCAACATGAAGGTGATGATCAGGGCCCAGCGAAGGTAGCCGTGGAAGTGAAAGTAATCGACCAGGTACGACAGGGTACTGAGGACGAATAACAGCCCCCAGATTTTCAGGTACAGGCTGATCGGATGTTGCTGACCTTGAGCATGCGCCATCATCAGTGCTCCTCTGCGGATCCTGCTCTCCCCTTCATGAACAGCGTCCCGGACTTACCATAAATAGAAAAACGCAAAAATAAACACCCACACCAAATCCACGAAGTGCCAGTACAGCCCGGCTATCTCGACGTTTTGATAGTTTCCGGAGCGCTCATAATCTCCCCGCAATACTTTCCTCGCCACGATGCTGAGGTAGAGGGCGCCGATGGACACGTGCAGGCCGTGAAAACCGGTAATCATGAAAAAGCTGGCGCCAAATTGCGCCGCTCCCATGGGGTTCCCCCAGGGACGTACCCCTTCTGCGATGAGCTTGCTCCATTCAAATGCCTGCATGCCGACGAAGGTCACGCCCAAGGCAGCGGTCGCCAACATCAGGGCGGTGGTTTTCGCGCGATCACGGCGATAGGCATAGTTCACGGCCATGGCCATGGTGCCGCTGCTGCTGATCAGCACAAACGTCATGATGGCGATCAGAATCAGCGGGATTTCTCGACCGCCGATGGTCAAGGCGAACACTTCACTGGGGTTTGGCCAGGCCGTGGTGATGGTCATGCGAACCGACATGTAGCCGGTCAAGAAACAGGTGAATATAAACGTGTCGCTGAGCAGGAATATCCACATCATCGCCTTGCCCCAAGGGACCTGCTTGAAAGCCTCCTTGTCCGAGGCCCAGTCATTGGCGATGCCTTGCCATCCTGGTGCAGACGGCGAGCCGAGGGGATTGGATGAACTTTCGCCTGGAGCTTGTGGATGCGATGCCATGGCTGATCACCTCAAGCCGCAGAGTCTGGCGATGGCTTCATAAGTCTGTGGCGTGCTGGTCAGCAAAGCGAATAACACAATCCACAGACCCAATAAGTAATGCCAGTAGATGGCACAGAGTTCGACGCTGGCGCTGAGTTGCGGCAACGGCACGCGACTCAGGAATCTGGCGACGGTCCTGCCCCAGGCAAACAAACCGCCCAGCAGGTGGAGCCCGTGCACACCGGTCAACAGGTAGAAGAAGCTATTGGCCGGGTTGCTGGCGACAAAGTAGCCCCAGGCGACAAACTGCTGCCAGACCCAGAACTGCCCCGCCAGAAACGCAATTGCAAATACGCCTCCCACTACAAAGCCAATGACCGTTGCGTTCAGCCGGGCCTGGCGAGCGGCCATGCGCGCCCACTGCAACGCGATGCAACTCAACACCAGAAATGCCGAATTCACCCAGAGTTGCCATGGATTGGCTAACGGCGCCAAGGGCTCTGTCAGCGGTAGCCAGTCGGACATTTGTGAACGGGCGATAAAGGCCAACAGAAAGAGAAAAAACAACGAACTCACCACGACCAGAAACAGGCGCAGGCCTATTTTTGCGGTCTGGTTTCGATTGGCACCTTCAGCGGACTGAATCCCTTCGGGATCACGGCTCCAGCTGCCGTTGGGGTCCGCGCCATCGGCGTTTTTCAACAGCAGTCTGTTCATGTTTTAACGTCCGCAGCCCGGGTTCCGGCACTGAGCTGCCGCATCTGTTCCAGCTCCTCGGCGGAGATTGTTTGCGGCACGAAATCCTGTTCAATCCCCGGAACGCTGTAGTCATAGGCCCAACGATGCACGACCGGCAGCTTCGCGCCCCAGTTACCGTGTATCGGCGGAGTGTTCGGCGTTTGCCATTCCAGGCTGGCCGCGCCCCACGGGTTGCCGCCGGCGGGCTTGCCCTTGAATGTGCTCCAGGCCAGGTTGAACACAAACAGCAGCTGGGAAACGCCGACGGTCAAGGCCACCACCGTAATGAAAGCATTCAACTCTTGCGCCGACTGCGGGATGAACGCGTAGTTGTCATAAGCGTAATAACGCCGCGGCATGCCCTGGAAACCCAGGTAGTGCATGGGGAAGAAGATGGCGTAGGTGCCCAGGAAAGTAATCCAGAAATGCAACTTGCCCAGCGTGTCATTCAACAGGCGCCCGGTAACTTTCGGGAACCAGTGATAAATGCCGCCAAACACCACCAGTACCGGCGCGACGCCCATGACCATATGGAAATGGGCGACGACGAAATAGGTGTCCGAGAGCGGAATGTCCACGATCACATTGCCGAGAAACAACCCGGTCAGGCCACCGACCAGGAAGGTAACGATAAAGGCCAGGGCAAACAGCATCGGCACGGTCAGATGAATGTCGCCGTGCCAAAGGGTCAGCACCCAGTTGTAGACTTTCAGTGCGGTCGGCACCGCGATGATCAAGGTGGTGACGGCGAAGAAAAAACCAAAGTACGGGTTCATTCCGCTGACATACATATGGTGCGCCCAGACCACAAAGCTGAGCACGCCAATCGCGATAATGGCCCACACCATCATTCGGTAACCGAAGATGTTTTTCCGCGCATGGGTGCTGATCAGGTCCGAGACCAGGCCAAACGCCGGGAGCGCAACGATGTAGACCTCCGGGTGGCCAAAGAACCAGAACAGGTGCTGGAACAAGATGGGGCTGCCCCCTTGATGATCGAGTTGCTGCCCCAGCGAGATGATCGCCGGCATAAAGAAACTGGTGCCCAACAGTTTGTCGAACAGCATCATGACGGCGCTGACAAACAACGCCGGGAACGCCAGCAAGGCCATGATCGAGGCCATGAAGATTCCCCACACCGAGAGCGGCATGCGAAACAACGTCATGCCGTGGGTGCGCGCCTGCAACACCGTGGTGACGTAGTTCAGCCCGCCCATGGTGGCGGCAACAATAAAAATCGCCAGAGAGACGAGCATCAGGACGATGCCCCACTCGACCCCCGGTGTCCCCTGAGTAATGGACTGTGGCGGATAGAGCGTCCAGCCCGAACCGGTGGGGCCGCCCGGGACAAAGAAACTGGAGAGCAACACCACGACTGCCAGCAGGTAAAACCAGTAGCTGAGCATGTTGACGTAGGGGAAGACCATGTCGCGGGCGCCCACCATCAGCGGGATCAGGTAGTTGCCGAAGCCCCCCAGAAACAAGGCCGTCAGCAAATAAATAACCATGATCATGCCGTGCATGGTCATCGCCTGGTAATAAGCACTGGCGTCCATGAACGCCAAACTGCCGGGGAAGCCAATCTGCATGCGCATCAAGCCGGACAGCACCACGGCGATAAGACCCACGAACAGCGCCGTCAAGGAATATTGAACGGCAATGACCTTGTGGTCCTGACTCCAGATATATTTGGTCAGGAAACTTTTCGGCTCGTGCAGTGCCTCTGTTTCGGCTTGCTCCGCATAGGCCATCACGTCATCCTCCGGCCGAAGTTTCAGTGTGTTTCTGGCGGCTTTACGGCGACTTCCCTGGCTCAGCCTTGCTCGATTCAGCGTCAGCATTCGCTTTGGATTTGATAAAAGCGATCAGGGCGTTCAGCTCCTTGTCGCTCGGCGTGAAGGGCGGCATAACGGCTGCGTAGCCCTTGACGATTTTGGCAGCGGGATTGAGAACCGACTCTTTCAAATAGTCCTCATCTACCTTGATGCTCTTACCGTCGGCAAGGGTTTCTGCCTTGCCATACAGGCCCTGCCAACCGGGGCCGATACCCTTGCTGCCATCAACACTGTGGCAGGCCAGACAACCGAGCGACTGCGCCAGCCGCTGTCCCTGTGCCACCAGGTCGTCACCTGAACCCGACACGTCGCCGGTAGACGGTTCTTCGGCTGGCTGCCCGGCACCCAGCGATTTGATCAGGGCGATGAGAGCAGCCAATTCATCATCCTTGAGAGTATAGGCCACCATCACCGGCGGGTAGCCTTGCACCAGGCGGGCCTTCGGATCGAGGATCGACTCTTTGAGGTAAGCCTCATCGACCTGCACGCTGCTGCCATCGGCGAGTTGTTCGGTGCGGCCGTACAAGCCCTTCCATCCCGGGCCGAGACTGGCACTGCCATCCTGGCTATGGCAGGCATGGCAGCCGTATTGCTCGACCAGCTGGCGGCCTTTTTCCAGCACGCTGTCCCGACCGGGCCTGGCGGCAGTGGTCAATGTCTGCGCAAAGGTCGGTTGGCTGCCCAGCCATTGAGCGAAGGCGGCCTGGTCTACCACGATCATATTGCCGCGCATGTTGTAATGACCGACGCCGCAATACTCGGCACACAGCACTTCATACTTACCCATGACAGTTGGCGTAAACCAGAAGTACGACACCATTCCCGGCACCATGTCCATCTTGCTGCGAATCTGCGGTATATAAAAATTGTGCAGAACATCTTTGGAGCGCAACAAGACTTTCACTGGTTGATCGACCGGCAGACGAACTTCATTACTTCTGACTATTACATCGTCCTGTCCAACAGGGTCCTTGGGATCAAGACCAAGTGGATTGACCGAATCAACAAGCTTGATATCCGACTTCCCCAACTTCCCGTCCTGACCCGGAAAACGAAAAGCCCATTGCCATTGCTGGGCGACCACCTCTAGTTCATACGCATTTTTTGGCACCCGGATGAAATCGTTATAAACAACAAGACCTGGCGCCAACATCCCGGCAATCCCGATCGACGTCACGACAATCAGCCAGAATTCCAACCTTTTATTTTCTGGCTGGTAGGCGGCCCTGACGCCCTCCTTGTGACGGAAACGCATGACGGCCACCGCCATGAACACGGTGATGGCGATGAAAAATATCCCGCTGATGACCAGCGTGATGAACAGCGTGGTGTCTATTGAACCCCAGTTGGAAGCGGGTGGTGCCGCATGCCAGGGCGCTAATAAATGGAAGAGCACGGATGCAATAACGATCAGGACAAGAATAATTGCCATTGCCATTTTGCCTTCTTCCTATTCCTGTCACTCATTGGCATGCATAAGCATCCCCACAGAACAGCAGCGTCTAATCACGACTCATCCGACGCCAAAACAGGCTGATCCAATACCACCTTTCGTCGTGGCAAAGTTCGCTGGAAGTATAGTTCATGGGCGCTACAGACGCTGTTGCTACAAGGCCTGCGCATCTGGATATTCCAACCTGGGCATCAAGCTGATTACTTAAAATCCATTCGCTATATCTAACTGTCTCTATTCAGTAACACCCCTCAGACTAAAAAGGCGAGCAGAGACATCGAGTAAGCGAAACGCGGTGGCCAGCTATAATTAGTATCTGTGTTACGCAGTCAGGGATCGGCTGAAAATGCCACTGAAGACGGTCCTTGCCGGGTATAGCGGTCAGACCCATGACGGCTAAGAGCTACAACGTCCAGCCGTCCACAACGGAGATTTCGTCATGAGTGCCTTGACGATCGAAGGCTGGTGCAAATTCAACGGCGCGCAAAAATCGACCCCAATAGGTGAAATCCATTTTTACGTCGATGGCCCCCTCCACCGGGGCTTGGAGGACGCTGAAGAACGCTTGCAGAAGACCCATGAAAAGGAAGCCATGGTTGACGTCGACATGGACACCCTGGAGTTGATCTTGCCAGGGGGGTACGGGCCTTTGTCCGACTGCCAGATGCGCGTCTATATCCACAACGAGCGCGGCCAGTTTCATCTGGTGGGACATCGAGCGAGCGATGGCTGCCTGATCTACAGCAACGCGGTTTTGATTGATCAGTTGATTGATTAGCGGCTAAGGGATTTTCGGTCCTCAAATGCGCGGAAGGGGCGGACGGAAAGAGTGGCGTCTGCCCTGTTTCATCAACGCGTCGCGACGATAAGGTGTCGGGTGGGGCATAGGAATAAATTAACGTTTTCACATAAAGTCGATGCTTTGTTAGCGTTTTTCTCGGGCCAGTAAAGGTTTTTTATGGGCGGGACTTGTTGGGACACTGACACTTCATCCTGAACGGCCAATCAACACCTGAAAAACCAGGGGTCAAGTACACGAATACTGGTGGCCAAAAAGTGGCCAATAGCTGAATAGGCAAGGTCCTACACGACTCTGGGAATTGTCCGTAGACTTGTCCATTGCTGTGCCTTTGTCATGAGACCTATAGTCCGAACGCGCCCAAATGGCGTATTGGGTTTGGCGACTCGATGACTGGCACAAAAGCCTCCGAGGATTTCTCGGAGCGCTTTTGAATGCACTTGGCTGCCTTGTTTTTGGTAGCTGTGCGTGGGAGACCCCAGGGTCTGCCGGTTTTGCCGTGTCCCGGTTCGCCAACCCGCGTACAGTTACCACCCTATTGTTTGGCGACGATTGAGTGGTAGGTCTTCCCTTAGATATGGTGATCACTCATGAATGAATACATGGCTTTAACCAGCAACGCCGACGACCTCCCCACGTTCTACGTAAACACCACCCAACCACTGCATTCCCTACTCAGCTCCGCCCGCTACAGAATCGGCGCGGTAACGCAGGTCCTGGAAAACCTCGCGATGCGCGGTGAAATCATTACCGACTCGGTGATTCTCAGCGACTTCGCACTGCTCTGCTCCATACCGCTGCGCGATGGCTGCGATGTGATGGATGTCATTGCGCGACGTATGGATACGGAAAAGTAGTGCCGTGATTTGAGGGCGTCTTTCGAGGCGCTCTCCGCATTTAACCGCCCCACGTATAGTTTCCGTATAGATCCCCGCCCCCCAGTAAAGAAGCCGTAGCGCCCCCTCAAACCCGACAAAAAACCACCTACCCTGCCCTCTCACCTTTCACGCAGAGATCAGCATGGACAATTCAGAGTTGGGGCTCATGATCATTTCAATGATCGGGTTATTCGGCTTTGCGTCGTTTCTTTTCGATTACTTGAGCACCAAGCGAAGGGACAGATGACGTTCCGCGTTATCCGTCCCTTTTCCGCACTTAGCGGGTCGCGACGATGAACAATCGCGGGAACGGCAGCAGCACCGAACCATCGCTCAGCGTCGGGTACGCCTGCTCGATAGCGGCGTGATATTGCTTGAGGTATTGCGCCTTTTCCGCGTCATCCAGCGGTTCGAGAAACGGCCGCAAGCCGCTGCCCTTGAACCACTCGACCACGCCCGACGCGCCGCCCGCCAGCGGATGATGGTAGGTGGTGCGCCACACATCGACGCGCGCGCAGTGCGGTCGCAGCATCGAGTAATAGTCGCTGGCACTGGCCATTTCCGTGCGTTGCCCGGCGGCGTCCGCCAATTTGCTGGCCCACGGGCCATTGGCAGCGACGTCACGCATCAGGCGATGGGACGGTTCGTTGAGGTTGTCGGGCATCTGAATCGCCAGGCTGCCACCGGGAGAAAGCTTGCTCACCAGAGCCGGCAGCAAATTCGCGTGATCGGGCAGCCACTGCAACACCGCGTTGGCGAAGATCACGTCGAACGGACCGCTCTCGTTCCAGGTGCCAATATCCACGGTGTCGAACTGCACCTGCGGCAAGCGCTTGCGGGCGGCTTCGATCATGTCGGTCGAACTGTCGACGCCGCGCACCGTGGCGCTGGTGAAGCGTTCCAACAACAGCTCGGTCGAGTTGCCGGGGCCGCAACCGATGTCGATGGCCGAGCGTGCTTCAACGGGCGGGATCGCCGCGAGCAGATCCCGGGCCGGGCGCGTGCGTTCATCTTCAAAAGCGACGTATTGCTTGGCGGACCAACTCATTGCGTTCTCCTGTCGAATCGTTGTCCGGGCGTGGGCCGACAACCGGTTCGCTACGATACCTCGCCCCACGCATCCCTCCCTACCCGACTTTTGGATGTTCGAAGGATATGCAGGTCGTTTCTTATCGCCAAATGATCAGAATTCATAACCAGATCGACCGTTCGTCGAGCTATCAGCAAAGCAGTTTTGACAGCCTGAATTTCACTTCTATAGTCCAATCGCGGCCCGTCGGAAGGAACCCGAACCCGTTGGTTTGTACTCAAGGAGCAAGGCCAGCTCATGCCCGTGACAGGTGGGTTCCGTCCGTAGTGTTTGCGCAACGACCGCAAGGCAAGCAAGCGTTGTTGAGCCTGGAAAGATGCCAGGCATTCACTATGAACAAGGAGTTTCACTATGTCTCGAGTCACGGATGTACTGGTTTCCATCGACACCGAAACCATTCTGAAAAACTACCCGAACATCAGCAAAAACCCTGCTGCGCCGACACTGATCGACGTCAATCACGTGTACATGGTGACCAACCAGAACAACGTGGTGAGCGGCCAGGCCGGTGGCGAACTCAACTTGAAAGCCCAGGTGGGCGACCTGATTCGCTGGCGTGAAACCAGCCTGTCGCAGAGCTTCGAGACCGCGGTGATTTTCTATAAATTCATCGGCAATGTCGGCCTTGACTTGATCTCCACACCCACGCCACGCAAGGCTACTGCCTGCGTAGCCGTGCCCAACACCAGCAATCCATCAGTGCCCAGCTGCCAGAAAGTCGATAACCATTACTGGTCTTCGGAAACCCTGTCCAGCGGCAGCGTGACGTATCACTTCCACTTCCTGATCGTGGATCGCGAGTGCAAGATCGTCGGCTGCTGTTCGTGGGACCCGTTCATCACCATCCGCAACTGACGAGCGTCAGGCCCCTTGGCAACGAGGGGCTTTTGCTGACTGCGTTGCCGCCTCGACAGGAACGGAATGCCTTGCATAAACCGAAGCGGCTACCGTCAAGTGTCACCATCATGAAAGGAATCCATGATGACTTCCGAACCGATCAAATCTCCTTCCTCAAGCGTCGCGACTGCCAACAATGTGTTGCTGATCGTCGATGCCGAATCACTGCTTCTACGCTACCCGGCCCCGAGTCTTGAGGCGGACAATCCGACACCCATTTCCGATGGATTCGTCTTCAGCATCAACGGATCGTCAGAACCACAAAGTACAACAAATGACAGCATAATCACGTTGACCGCTGGCAGCGATGCGACTTTCCATATCCGTGGAAGAACCGTCAGCTTGCTCGCTGAGCACAGCGTAGTGTTTTACGAGATATCTGTTGGTGATGCCGGCGTATTGTCGGCGCCGGAACTGGTGGTGCGGGGCGACCTGACAGTGCCGGCACCCGACACTGAAAACCCGACTGAACCGGGTACTCACCAAGCCGATGATCATTATTGGGCATGCACCCGACTCGCCGCCGGAGTTGAGGCGTGTGAGCTGCATTTCATGCTGGTTGATAAAAACTGCGAGGCATTGGGGTATTTCAGTTGGGCGGTTGAGGTGAGGCTTTCGGACTGAAAAAATATCAAAAAAAACCGACCTTAAGGGCCGGTTTTTTTTCGCAATCAGCAGGCTAATCGTAATACCCAACCGTCTTCTTCAAATGATCCGAATATTCGTAGATGTCATCAACAGAGTTAATTGCATGCCGGGTTTCATTCTTCTCTTCGTCAAATATGCCGATGTACTTCTGTGAGCGATTGAAGTGCAGACGGCAGATCGGTTTGCGGTTGTTGTCGTCCAGCAGGATGCCGAAGTAACTCTGGGTATCGCGCTGAACAATCCGCTTGGCATCCACGACTGAGCGGACCACGGCGCGGACGATGTGATAACCCTCCAGCTCCTCCAAAGTTGTCAGAACCTTGTCTTCTGACTCGTCTCGTAGATCCGGTTGCTCAGCATCACCGGAAGAAACCGGTAAAGAAGCAAGCGTGGGCTGAATGGCTCCGCTCATGGCCGACTTGAGCCGGTCATTGATCTGGTCATTGAGAAATTGCACCACAGCCTTTCTCGTCAGCTCATGGAACTGCTCACGGACTTTTTGAGTAATCACCCCGTCGTAGACCCGCGAAGCGAACACTTTCACAAAATCGTCGTCTGGCTTGCTGACCTGAGAAGCGATGACTTTTTTGATTTGGCTGACGTACTTCAACTCACCGGCAGCGCTGATGATCGAATCCACATCGAACGCTGATTTGGTGAGTTTTATCAATTCGGGGACGGAATACTCGTCGATATCCAGGAGATCGAGCTCTAGAAACGGCTTCTCATCCATTTTGTTGGGCGCGTCCAGGTCAGTGAAAAACTTGTAGACCTGTCCGTTGGTGAGGATAGATATACGAGCGCTGGTGACATGGAAGTAACGAAACAGTTGGGAGGCATGATTGATGTGTAGCGGCTCACCTATTTTCTTGCACTCGATCAGGATCTGCACCTCGCCAGCCTTCATGATTGCGTAGTCAATTTTTTCTCCCTTCTTCGTTCCGATATCGCAGACGAATTCGGGAGTCACCTCGGTCGGATCGAAGACATCGTAGCCGAGCACCGTGCTGATAAAGGGCATGACAAAAGCGTTCTTCGTCGCCTCCTCCGTCTGAATTGCAGCGCTCTGTAAGCGGACTTTGGCGGCTAAACTTGCTAACTTTTCGAAAAATTCCATGCGTAACCCCTTCCTGGTTTCGATCCGTGTGTTTGCATGCTGGCAAATTGACTGCCATTGATACTAGACACAAACCGGCACAAAGAAAGATTCCGCCCAGGAATAGCGAACAACCTCCCCCGCCCTCATGGAATCCGAACAGGTAATCAGAATTTTCATCCCGCCCGCGCTGTCACCAATTCAGACGCATTCCTATAAGGGACACGGCAATGAAGTTCGCAAAAACTCGCAGAAGCTGCGTCGAGGCTATCGCTCCATGAGCGCAAACGAGGTGCAGGGATTGGTGAGCAAGGGCAAGCACAAACAGGATTTGAACGACTGTTGAGTGCGCGGGGCAATTCAGTCGCGAAAGCGGTGTGCCTGGCACACCGCGGCGGTTGGATCGCCAGCAAGCCGGCTCCTACAGAAAGCGCGTCAGCAATCTGCTTGCAGCGCCCTGGCCATTTGCAGGTGGTTCTGCAGTTTGGGTAGGGTTTCTTCAGCGAAGGCTTTGATTTCCGGTATGTCGGTGGTCTGCGCCTCCTGCTCCAGTTGTTCGATGGCTTCCTGCGTGGTTTTCACCTGGCTCGCGGCATAAGCCTGATCAAAGGACGCACCCTCCTGCACTTGCGGCATCAAGGCTTTGGCCTTGTCGACCACCTCTTCCCGTGGCGCTACCGGCAGATCCAGTTGCCTGGCGATTTTCGCCAGGTGCTGGTTCGCAGTGGTGCGGTCGTTGATGACGATGATGGTGAAGTCCTTGATCTCTTTGGATTCGGATTTCTGGTGCGCCAGGCGACTGGCTTCGATGTCGGCCATGCCTTTGGCCGAGGCATCGTCGATGAATTCGGCGGGGGACTGGGCAAAGGCACTGCTGGCACACAGGCCCAGTAACGTGGCAAATCCGGTGCTGCATAATCGGGTGGCCATCTGGCTCATGGTCGCGCCCTCCTCTCTATAAATTCAAACGGGAGCTTTCGCTCCCGCCTCTCAATCAAAACCACTTTCACCACTACTTGGATTTCTGGCCACCTTTGCGGCCCATGTCGGGTTTCAAAGGTTCTTTATCGACAGTCGTGGTGGTCGTTTTCCCACCTTTGCGACCGGCTTCAGACGCCTTCGTTCGATCGTTGGCGAAACTTCCCGAGTTCGAGTTTCTTGAGTTAGGCATGATTCTCTACCTCTTGGTGATGATCGCAGCGAGCAGGAGCCCGCATAGGATCTGAATTTCCATCACCGCAAAGGTTTAAAAAAAAACGGGATCGACGCGACGAACGGTGCCGTGGTTTTCAGGCCCCGAGTCGCAGGTGATGCTGGCGTTTGGCTGTGTACATCGCCTCGTCGGCATGGCGGAACAGTTGCTTTTCTTCCGTGCCATGCTCGGGAAAATGTGCGACGCCGATGCTCAATTGAATGTTCAGGCTGTGCCCATCCAGCCGCAGCGGTTGCGCGAGGATATGACGGATTTTGCCCGCCACGCTGTCGGCATCTTCCGAGGCCTGAATGGTGTGCAGCAGCACCACGAACTCATCGCCGCCGATGCGCGCCACGGTGTCGGTTTCCCGCACGCAGCCTTTCAGGCGATTGGCGACCGCTTGCAGCAGCATGTCGCCGACTGCATGGCCGTGGGTGTCGTTGACTTCCTTGAAGCGGTCGAGGTCGACGTACAACAGCGCCATGCGCCCGCTTTCCGACTTGGCCAGTGCCAGCGAGGCTTTCAGCCGGTCCCGGAGCAACTCGCGATTGGGCAGTTGGGTCAGTTGATCGTATTGGGCCATGCGCTGCAGCCGGGCATGCAACTGCTTGCGCTCGATGGCGGTGGCGACCTGGGCACACACGAACTGCAACAGTTCCTTGTCTTGCTCGGTGTAACGCTCGCCGCCCGCCACACTTTTGACGATCAGCGCGCCGATGGTGCCTTTCTGGGAGTTCAACGGCACGCCCAGCCAGCATGGCGAATGCTGGCCCGTGACCAGCGCCTCGAATCCAGCGGGGGTGTTTTCCTGATTCGGGGTCAGCAGGATCGGTTGACCGCTGCGTATCACTTCGGCACACAAGCGTCCGGTCACCGTTCCAGGCTGTTCGGGTTGCTGCTCGTTGTCGTCGACGTGGTAAGGGAAATTGAGCTGCGCGCAATGCTCGTCATACAGCGCCACGGAGAAGTTCAGTGCCGGCAGCCATTCACCGATGATCAGGTGGATGCGTTTGAACAACGCCAACAAATCTTCCGCCGCGTGGGCCGCTTCGGAAATCGCGTACAGCGCCGCTTGTCGGGACTCGGCCTGCTTGCGTTCGGTGATGTCACGGGCCACGGCGATGCGCAGTTGATCGACTTCCGACCAGCGTGCGGACCACAGGATATGCACCACCCGGCCATCCTTGCGCACGTAGCGGTTTTCGAAGTTGAGTTTGGGGTCGCCGCCCATGATCTCCCGCGCGGCGTCGAGGGTGCGCTGGCGGTCGGCGGGATGCACCAGTTCGATCATCGGCTGGCCGACCAACTCGTCAGGCGTGTAGCCGAAAATGCGCTCGCAGGCCGCGCTGACAAAAACGAAGCGACCCTGTTTATCGACCGCGCAAACGGCGTCCAGCAGTAGATCGATGTAACTCGCCGACGGCGCGGAATTTCTGGTTGCCATGGTGCAGAGAGCATGTCCGAACAATGCAGCAATAAAGAACCATCCCTGACCAGTGATGATGCCGCTGACGCGTCCCTGCGATCAGTTTCAAGCCTTGTTCGGCATCAGCCCCGGCAAGGCATGCACCAGGGCGTTGATGGCGAAACCGATAAACATCACCCCGCACAACCGGGTGATCGCCAGTTCATGCCGTTGATACAGGCTGCGCACCTGCCGTGCACCGACGATGCCAATGAGGATAGCGTAGGCGATCAAACCGCCAACGAAGCTCAGAACGATCAGCCAGGGCAGCATCGACCAATGCAGCAGTTCCGCACGGCTGGACAGCAACGCCGTAAAAGTCGCCACCGCCACCGGATAGGCTTTCGGATTAGTCAGACCGAACAGAATGCCGTGCCAGAACGGCTGCCGTGCCGGGCCTTGCGGCACTTCGGCGCTGCTGCGTTTGGCCCGCACTGCGCGCAAACCGAGCCAGAACAGATAGAGCCCGCTGAGCACGCCCAACACGTCAAACGCGGTGCTGCCGATTTCCCGCGCACCGACAATCGCGATCAGCGCGGTGCTGCACCAGACCACGTCCCCGAGCAAATGCCCGCACAAAAAGCCTGCCCCTGCCCTTCGCCCACGCGCTGCACCAATACCGAACACCGCCAAAACGCCGGGCCCGGGCGTGATGCCGTAGATAAAGCCCGAGGCGAGAACGGCCATGAGCAGCGATGGGGTCATCGGGAAATCCTTTTGTACTATCCGGTGAATGGGCGCAAGTCTATATCAGGTCCCGGGGAATCGACTGACTGATCGTCGAAGAACTTCATTCCTGCGTACGGCCCCTGACGACAGGCGGCCAATCGCGACGCCAGGTCGCCGACATGGGCTTCGAGCTGGTGGCCGTCGGGGTCGAGGAAGTAGAACGACGCGCCTTCGCTGCGGTTTTCGCGCCATTCGCGGACGTTGGCGGCACGAAGGTGCTCGACGAATGGCAGGAAGCCAGATGCGCTGATGCTGAAGGCGTAATGGGTGTAGTCGGTGGCGGGTTCGGCGTTGCGCAGGGGATCGAGGGAAAGGCACAACCACAGGCCGGGTAGCGAAAGATAGGCGCCGGAGTCCCATGTGGCTTCGAGCTTAAGTTGCAGGAGGTCGTGATAGAACGCCACGCTGCGGTTGAGGTCGGTGACGGCGAGGGTCAGGTGGTTGAGGCCGGTTAGCAATCTGATTACCTCGAACGTCGGAAGATAGGCTGTGCAATATCTCCTCCTCAATCCGCTCATACAACCCGTTCAACGTCTGATCCAGGACCAGATCCCTTGAATGAGCTGGCTTGCCAGCGATTGCGGCCTGAGATTGCAATGCCGTTTTCGAGGGCCCCATCGCCGGCAAGCCGGCTCCTACAGGGTTGTGCGTGCTTTGGGAGCGATCGTTATTACCTGCACGCCGCGGTCTTGTAGGAGCTGGCTTGCCAGCGATGGCGGTCTGAAGTTGCAATGCGGTTTTCGAGGGACTCATCGCCGGCAAGCCGGCTCCTACAGGGTTGTGCGTGTTTTGGGAGCGATCGTTGCTGCCTGCACGCTGCGGTTCTGTGGGAGCTGGCTTGCCAGCGATTGCGGTCTGAAGTTGCAATGCGGTTTTCGAGGGACCCATCGCCGGCAAGCCGGCTCCTACAGGGTTGTGGACTTCCCTAGAACTTGTCGAGTGTGCGCAGTTTTTGCGGCAACCCCCACAACAACAGCGCAACCGCGATCAGCGCGCAGACGCCGATGACGTACAGCGCCGGTGTGGTGCTGCCGGTCAGGTCTTTGATGCGCCCGACCATGACCGGGCTGACGATGCCGCCGAACTGGCCGAGGGTGTTGATCACCGCGATCCCGCCCGCAGCCCCTGCGCCGGCACCGGCCAGCAGTTTCGGTGGCAGGGTCCAGAAGCTCGGAATCGAGGCGATGATCCCGGCGCCGAGCAAGCCCAGCGCGACGATCAGGAAGGTCGTGTGGTTGGCGAAGATCCCGGCACAGAAGAACCCCAGCGCGCCCACCGCCACCAGCCCGGCGACAAACTTGCGCCGCTCGCCGGTCGAGTCGGACAACCGCCCGATCACCACCATGCTGATCGCGCCGCAGATGTACGGAATCGCGGTCAGCAAACCGATCATCACCGGGCTCTCAGTGCCTGCACTGCGGATCAGTTGCGGTGCCCAGAAGTTCAAGCCGTAGGACGCCACCTGAATCAGGAAGTAGATCAGCCCCAGCGTGAGAAAACCGGGAATCCGCAGCGCGGCGAGCAGCGAGCCACCACTCTTGTGCGGTTCGTGGTGAGCGATGCGGCTGGCCAGCAACGTCTTCTCCGACGGTGTCAGCCAATGGGCATCTTCGATGCGGTCCTTGAGCAAGGTCAGCACCAGCAAACCAAGGCCGATGCACGGCACGCCGCCGAGCAGAAACAGCCAATGCCAGCCGCGCATGTCCAGGAAACCATCGAGGTGTTGCAGCACCAACCCGGAGAACGGTGCGCCGACCAGCCCGGCAAATGCTGATGACAGGAACAGCATCGAGGTGATGCGCCCACGATAATGCTGCGGGAACCACAGCGTCAGGTAATACAGCACGCCCGGCGCAAAACCCGCTTCCATCGCGCCGATCACGAAGCGCAACGCGTAGAACTGCCATTCGCTGTTGACGAAGACCATCGCCGCCGTCGCAAGGCCCCAGGACATCATGATTCGGGCGATCCAGCGCCGGGCGCCGACCTTGTACAGCATCATGTTGCTCGGCACTTCGAAGATCACGTAACCGACCACGAACAGCCCGGCGCCGAGGCCGTACGCGGTGTCGCTCAGGCTCAGGTCGGCCTGCAACTGGAACTTGGCGAAGCTGATGTTGATGCGGTCGAAAAAGGCGAACAAGTAGCAGACCATGATCAGCGGCATCAGGCGCCAGGCGACTTTGCTGACCAGGGCTTTTTCTTCGTCGTGGCTAACGGACGGGCTCGCGCCCGCCTCCAGTACATTGAGGCTCATGGTGCTTTCTCCAGGCGGACTTCCCGTGGGTGTCCGATTGTTTTTGTTGTCTGGTGGATATCGCTTTTTGTAGGAGCCGGCTTGCTGGCGATAGCGGTGGTTCAGGCAGCATCCATGCTGGATGGACGGGCCCTATCGCCAGCAAGCCGGCTCCTACAAGGGGATTCGGTGTGGTCAGGAAGGCACCGGGTGCAGGTCGCAATTGCGGCCGGCCTTGGCCAGTTGGCCGGGGACTTCGTGGCCGAGCAGCGCGGGTAATCCTCGCGACAAGTTCAACAACAATGGCAGATCGATGCCGGTGTGAATGCCGATTTCATCGCACAGGTTGACCAGGTCTTCGGTGCAGATATTGCCCGAGGCGCCGGGGGCAAACGGGCAACCACCGAGCCCGCCGAGGGCCGCGTCGAAGCGTCGGGCACCCGCCTCGTAAGCCGCCAACACGTTGCACAAGCCGAGGCCGCGGGTGTTGTGGAAATGCAGAGTCAAATCCGCTGGCGAAACCCGCTGCAACACCCGCCGCACCAGCCGATCCACCTGCCGTGGATTGGCCATGCCAGTGGTGTCGGCCAAGGTGATGCCCTGAATCCCGAGCTCCTGATATTCATCGACGATTTGCAGCACGCGGTCCTCATCGATCTTGCCCTCGAACGGGCAACCGAAAGTGGTGGCGATGCTGCCGTTCAATCGCACCTTGGTGTCACCCACGTATTGCACGATCTCGCCGAATGCGGCCAATGAAGCCTCGCAACGCATGCGCATGTTGGCCAGGTTGTGGGTCTGGCTGGCGGACATCACCAGGTTCAGCTCATCGGCGCGGCACGCCAACGCCCGTTGCGCGCCCTTGAGGTTGGGGATCAACGCAACATAGATCACCCCCGGTTGGCGGGTGATGCCCTTGAACACCAGCTCGCCATCGCGCAGTGCGGGAATGGCCTTGGGCGACACGAACGAGCCGGCTTCGATGCGGCTGAATCCAGCCAGTGACAGCTGATCGATCAACGCGATTTTGTCGACCGTTTCCACCCAGGTCGGCTCTATCTGCAAGCCGTCGCGCGGGGAGACTTCCTGAACGATCAGGGTCTCGGAAAAATCAGTGATCATTGCACCACCCCTTCAGTTTTCAGGCGTTCGATGTCCGCATCCGTCAGGCCCAGCCCCGCAAGAATCCCGTCGGTGTGCTGGCCCAGGCCCGGCCCCGACCAGTTCACGCCGCCGGGGGTTTCGGAAAGTTTGGGCACGATGCCCGGCATCTTCACTTTCGCGCCACCGGGCAGGTCGGCGCTGAGCAACATGTCCCGCGCCTGATAGTGCGGGTCGGCGACGATGTCGGCCACGGAATAGATGCGCCCGGCCGGTACTTCAGCGGCTTCCAGGGCCGCCAGCACGTCATCGATGGGCAGGCTGCTGGTCCAGTGGGTGATGGCGGCGTCGAGCACATTACTTTTCAAGGCGCGGCCATCGTTGTGAGCAAACTCAGGCGCTTCGGCCAGATCGCGACGACCGATCACCTCCATCAAACGCTTGTAGATCGGGTCGCTGTTACCGGCGATCACCACGTAGGCGCCATCGGCCGTCAGGTAGGTGTTGGACGGCGCGATGCCCGGCAAGGCACCGCCGCTGCGTTCGCGAACATGACCGAGCATGTCGTATTCCGGCACCAGGCTTTCCATGACATTGAACACGCTTTCGGCCAGCGACACATCGACCACTTGCCCCCCGCCCTGCCCAGTCTTGACCCGCAGCAGCGACATCAACGCACCAATCACCGCGTGCAAAGACGCCAGGGAATCACCGAGGCTGACACCCACCCTCGCCGGCGGCGAACCGGGGGTGCCGGTGGTGTAGCGAATGCCGCCCATGGCCTCGCCGATGGCGCCGAAACCCGGGCGGTCGCGGTAGGGGCCGGTCTGGCCGTAACCGGAAATGCGTACCAGCGTCAGGTTGGGATTGAGCGCGTGCAGCACGTCCCAGCCCAGGCCGAGTTTTTCCAGGGCGCCGGGACGCAGGTTTTCGATCAGCACGTCGGCGCTGGTCGCCAGTTGCTTGACCAGTTCAATGCCTTCAGGGGATTTCAGGTTCAGCGCCAAGGACTTCTTGTTGCGCGATTGCAGGTACCACCACAGCGAGGTGCCTTCGTGCAGCTTGCGCCATTTGCGCAGGGGGTCGCCCTGGCCCATGGCTTCGATCTTGATCACTTCGGCGCCGAACTCGGCGAGCATGCGGGCGGCGAACGGCGCAGCGATCAGCGTGCCGATTTCGATCACTTTGATTGCGCTCAGGGGGGCAGTCATCGCGGGGTACCTCTTGTTCTTGGAATATGCGCCAAGGCTAGAGGAGCGAGGGGAATGGAATCCAACCTTCAGTTGGCAACGAGCGTTCGCCAAACGCGAACGCTCTGGAAGATTGTCGCGACCTCAGATCAGTCTTCGCGGGCAAGCCTCGCTCCTACAGGTTTGCGAGATCCCTGTAGGAGCGAGGCTTGCCCGCGAAGGGGTCGGACCTGCCAACAATAATCTCAACCCTGCCCGCGCAACTGCTCAAACAACATCCGGCTCACCGGCGACAACGCCGCTTCATCGCGCACGACGATAATCAACGCCCGATCCGACCAGTCATCCGTCAACGGCACCGCATGCAACCCCAGCGCCCGACCAAACAACTCGTAAGCCTTCTGCGGCAAAATCCCGATGCCCATGTTGGCCTGGACCATCCGGCACATCGCATCGAACCCCGGCACATGAATCCGCAGCCGCAGCACTTTGCCCGCCTGACGCGCGGCTGCGTGGGTGCGCATGTTGATGGAACTGGCGGCGTGCAGGCCGACGTAATCGCTGTCCAGCGTATCGGCGAACGCCAGGCTGGAACGGCTGGCCAAGGGATGATCCGGCAGCATCAGCACCACCAGTTTGTCCTGGCGATACAGCACGCTGTGCAGACCTTTCACATCGCTGTCGCTGGAACAGATCCCGAGGTCCGCCACGCCATCCAGCACCCCTTGAATCACCCCGCTGCTGGGGCGTTCTTCGAGGTCAGTCTTGACCTGCGGATGACGTTCGGAAAAGTCCCGCAGGTCTTCCGGCAGGAATTGAATGATCGCCGACAGGTTGGCGAGCATCCGCACATAGCCGCGAATGCCGTGGCTGTGCTCACCCAACTCCAGACCCATTTTCTCGACGTTGAACAACATCTGCCGAGCATGGTGCAACAGGGTTTCGCCGGCCGGTGTCAGGGTCATGCCTTTGGCCTGACGCACAAACAGACTGATGCCCAGCGCCTCCTCCAACTCCATCAACCGCTTGCTCGCCGCCGACACCGCAATCGCTTCGCGCGCAGCGGCACGGGTCAGCGTGCCTTCTTCGTGGACGGCGACAAACAGTTGAAGGGTCATCAGATCGAGGCGGCGGATCAGGCTTTTTTGCAGCATGGAGGGCTCGGCGATGTCGGTTCGGGCGAAGACGCAGCATAGCGTCCTTTGCGCCCGAACCGTGCGACCGTCAAAACGCGCTGCGGAAAATCTCCTCGATCTGCCGCTGATCCGCTGCACGTGGGTTGGTCACGCCGCACGCGTCTTTCAAGGCGTTGCTGGCGAGCGTCGGGATGTCGTTGAGGCGGGCACCGAGTTCACGCAACCCGGCGGGAATTTCCACATCCCTGGCCAGGCTGCGGATCGCCGTGATGGCTGCCTGCGCGCCCTCTTCCGGGCTGAAGCCGCGAATATCGGCGCCCATTGCGTGGGCCACGTCGGTCAGGCGCTCGGCGCACACCAGCGCGTTGAAGCTTTGCACATGCGGCAACAGCACGGCGTTACAGACGCCATGGGGCAAGTCGTAGAAACCACCCAACTGGTGCGCCATGGCATGCACGTAGCCAAGGGACGCATTATTGAACGCCATGCCCGCGAGGAACTGTGCGTAAGCCATGTTTTCCCGCGCGGCCAGGTCGCTGCCATCGCGTACGGCCAGGCGCAGGTTGCTGCTGATCAGCGTCATCGCCTTCAGCGCGCAGGCATCGGTGATCGGGTTGGCAGCAGTGGACACGTAGGCTTCGATGGCGTGGGTCAGCGCGTCCATGCCGGTGGCGGCGGTCAGGCTTTTGGGCATGGCGACCATCAGCGACGGGTCGTTGACCGACAGCAGCGGCGTGACGTTGCGGTCGACGATGGCCATTTTCACGTGACGGGTTTCGTCAGTGATGATGCAGAAGCGCGTCATCTCGCTGGCGGTGCCGGCGGTGGTGTTGATGGCGATCAACGGCAGTTGCGGCTTCTCGGATTGATCGACGCCTTCGTAATCGCGAATCTGCCCGCCATTGGTCGCGCACAACGCGATGCCTTTGGCGCAGTCGTGGGGCGAACCACCGCCCAGCGACACCACGAAATCACAGCGACTTTCCTTGAGCAGGCCCAGCCCGCTCTCGACGTTGGCGATGCTCGGGTTGGGCTTGGCGCCGTCGAAGATGACCGAGTCGATGTCTTTCATTGCCAGCCTCTCGGCGATCATCGCAGCCACGCCCGCCTTGGCCAGCCCGGCGTCGGTGACGATCAGCGCCTTTTTAAAACCGTACTTGCCGATGGCGTCCATGGCCTCGTCGAGGCAACCAATACCCATGATGTTCACGGCGGGGATGAAAAACGTGCTGCTCATGGCGAATCTCCAGGTCTGGGCCGTATCGGTGGTTCGATCCGGCGGATACCCACAGGATCGACCCATCGGCGCGGCGTTAACTTGATCTGGCTCAAGTCCAAGTCGTGATAAAGTCGCCGCCCATCCGACCTTTTGCTTTTTGAGACGACGACCGCAATGACCGATTTCCAGGATGTCGATGCCCAACTAGAAGACTGGAACGCCCTGCGCGCCACCGCCTCGATCAGCGGCCTGCTGGTGGGCAACGGCGCCAGCCGCGCGGTCTGGGACGATTTCGGCTACGACTCGCTGTTCGAGAACGCCCGCACCGTCGAAGAAAAACCCCTGAGCCAGTCCGAACTCAGCGTGTTCGTCGCGATGCAAACGCGCAGTTTCGAGCAGGTGCTGGGTGCGCTGAAAACCACCAGCCGGGTGAACAAGGCCCTGGCCGTCAGCTCCGCCGCGCCGCGCAATCGCTACTACGCGATCAAGGAAGCGCTGATCAACACCGTGCACGCGGTGCACATCCCGTGGCGACTGGTGGAGCCTTCGACACTGGCGACGATCAATCAGGAACTGGGCCGTTACCGGACGGTGTTCACCACCAATTACGACTTGCTCAACTACTGGGCGATCCAGCACCAGCCGGATGCGATCACCGACCTGTTCCAGGGTGCCGAGCCGGGGTTTGATTTGAGCGCCACGGCGACCGATAAAACCCGTCTGCTGTACCTGCACGGCGGGTTGCATCTGGTACGCAATCAGGACGGCACGGCACGCAAACTGATGTCGACCGAAGGCACGCTGCTGGGCAGTTTTGCGATCAACAACACGATCAAGACGCTGGATGACGTGCCGCTGTTTGTGAACGAAGGGCCGAGCGCAGACAAGCTCAAGACCATCCGCAGCTCGGATTATCTGTCGTTTTGCTATGACCAGTTATTGGGGCATGCCGAGGGCTTGTGCGTCTTCGGGCATGCGTTGGGCGAGCAGGACAGCCACATCATTCATGCGCTGCGCCAGGCGAAACCCAAGGTGGTCGCGATTTCGATTTATCCGCGCAGCAAGGCGTTTATCCAGCATCAGAAGCGGCATTACGCGAAGGTGTTTGAGGGGACCGGATCGGAGCTGCGGTTTTTTGATTCGAAGACGCATGCGCTTGGAAGTCCCAAGCTCACCGTTCCCGTCGAGGTGTAACACCGATTTTGTAGGAGCCGGCTTGCTGGCGATGGCGGTGGGTCAGTCGACGCATTTATCGCCTGATCGGACGCAATCGCCAGCAAGCCGGCTCCTACAGGGGTGCGCGGTGTTATGCAGCTCACTCTTCAGCGCTATGCACCACCACCAGCAACTGCGCCTGAACCTCGCCCACTGAGCGGATCCGGTGCGGTTTCTGCGCATTGAAGTGCAGCGCATCACCGCGCTCTAGCAGCACGCGCTCGTTCATGAAGTCCACTTCCACCTGCCCTTCGTGGACAAACAGAAACTCCTCCCCCACGTGTTCCTTGAAGGTTTTGTCCGCGAATTCGAACGGCGGATAAATGATGAACGGCAGCAGACTGCGCTCACTCACCTGATGCGCCAGCACCGCATAGCCGGGGCTCTCATCATTGGCCGCCAACGACTGACGTTCATGGCTGCGCACCAGGCTGTAGCTGTCGAGGCTGACGCTGTCTTCGGAGAACAATTCCTCGACCTTGACGTTCAGCGCCTTGGCCAGCTTCAGCGCAGCCGCGATGGACGGCGTATTCAACCCGCGCTCGACTTTCGACAGATAGCTCTTGGTCATCCCGGATTTTTCAGCCAGGGCCTCGAGCGTCACGCCCAGTTTTTTTCTCAGTAATTTCAAACGGATAGACATGCAGAACGATTAATCCATCGAGGAGGCAACGATTCATCCTTGCCAATGACACAAAGTGTCATATAGCATCATTTGTGTCATTTGCATTCACCAAGGCCTTGCGAGCAACGAGTGAACGGCAAATCCGACGTCCATTGAACCACCCAAAGGACACCGATATGGCCAAGACCTTAGCATTACCCAAAGAGCAACTGGTCAAGCAAGCGCTGACCCAGATGCAAAATACCCTGGCAGATAATACGTGGACCGACCGGCAAAAGCTGGCCCTGACCTGCCGCATTCTGTTCGAGCACGGCCACGACTCCGGCCTGGCCGGGCAGATCACCGCCCGTGGCCCGCAGCCCGGCACTTACTACACTCAACAACTGGGCCTGGGTTTCGACGAAATCACCGCCAGCAACCTGCTGCTGGTCAACGAAGACCTGGAAGTGCTTGAAGGCCACGGCATGCCCAACCCGGCCAACCGTTTCCACAGTTGGGTGTACCGCGCCCGGCCGGACGTGAATTGCATCATCCACACGCACCCGACGCACGTCGCGGCGCTGTCGATGCTCGAAGTGCCGCTGCAGATTTCCCACATGGACCTCTGCCCGCTCTACGACGATTGCGCGTTTCTCGAAGGCTGGCCGGGTGTGCCGGTCGGTAACGAAGAAGGCGAGCTGATTGCCGGCGCCCTCGGCGACAAGCGCGCGGTCCTGCTGTCGCACCACGGTCAGTTGTCCACCGGCACGAGCATCGAGGAAGCCTGTGTGATCGCGCAACTGATCGAACGCGCCGCGAAGCTGCAACTGTTGGCGATGAGCGCCGGGACCATCAAGCCGATCATTCCGGAACTGGGTCGTGAAGCCCACGACTGGATCTCGAAACCCAAGCGCCATGGCGCTGCGTTCAACTACTACGCTCGGCAGAACCTGCGCCAACACGCCGATTGCCTGAACTGAACCCACGCATTTTCAAGAGGAGCGTCGCCATGTCGACCCCAACGATTCACGGCATCATCGGCTACACCATCACCCCGTTCACCGCCAATGGCGAAGGCGTTGATCTCGACGCGCTCGGACGTTCCATCGACCGCCTGATCGACGACGGCGTCCACTCGATCGCGCCGCTGGGCAGTACCGGCGAAGGCGCTTACCTGAGCGACGCGGAGTGGGACCAGGTCAGCGAGTTCAGTATCAAGCACGTGGCCAAACGGGTGCCGACCATCGTCAGCGTATCCGACCTGACCACCGCCAAAGCGGTGCGCCGCGCACGTTTCGCCGAAGCCCATGGCGCCGACGTGGTGATGGTCTTGCCGACGTCTTACTGGAAACTCAGCGAGGCGGAAATCCTCGCCCATTACCGGGCCATCGGCGACAGCATCGGCGTACCGATCATGCTCTACAACAACCCGGCCACCAGCGGCACGGACATGTCGGTCGACCTGATCCTGCGCATCGTCAACACCGTGGACAACGTAACCATGGTCAAGGAGAGCACCGGCGACATCCAGCGCATGCACCAACTGCAACGGCTCGGCGAGGGTCAGGTGCCGTTCTACAACGGCTGCAATCCGCTGGCGCTGGAGGCTTTTGCAGCGGGTGCGAAAGGCTGGTGTACGGCGGCGCCGAATCTGATTGCGCAACTCAATCTCGATTTGTATGAAGCGGTTTTGGCCAATGATCTGAGCAAGGCGCGTGAACTGTTCTATCGCCAGTTGCCGTTGCTGGACTTCATTTTGAAGGGTGGGTTGCCGGCGACGATCAAGGCCGGTTTACGTGCGACCGGGCTGGAAGTGGGGGATCCGCGATTGCCGGTGTTTCCGTTGGGTGAGGATGGCCTTGGCCAGTTACAAACCTTGTTGAAAGCATTGCGCTGATCTCGAAGTTCACAAAAAACCAATGTGGGAGCTAGCCTGCTAGCGATAGCGGCCTGACATTCAACATCTTCGTCGAATGTTCAGCAGCCATCGCTAGCAGGCTAGCTCCCACAGTGGATTTGTATTGGGTCTGGAAGATGTGCTCAAAGCACCGGCAAGGTCTTGTCCTTGATCACGGTGGTCGGGCCGTTGGTCTTCACGCTGGCGATGCCTTTTTCCCGCGCGGCCTCGGAAGAATAGGCCTCGCTGCTGCCGATGATCTCGTGGTTGGCGGCCTTGAGGTTGAAATACGGATGGCCATCCTTGGTAGTCTTTTTCTCGTAGCGCTCATCCAGCGGGCTGTTCTTCTGCACTGAGGCGATGCCGTTTTCGGCGGCGCTGCGAGTGGTGTAGTGCTCGCTGTTCAGAATGGTTTCGGCATTCGCCGCTTTCAGCACGAAGCGAAACTGGCCGTTGCTGGTTTTGCTCAACTCATACCATCCAGACATAATTTTTCTCCTTGGCGATTGAGGGGTTTCGCGCTTCAGAGTAAAGACCAGTCATGGATTTTTGTCGCCTGAACCGGCCCCATCGCGAGCAGGCTCGCTCCTACAGGGGAACGCGTTCCCCTGTAGGAGCGAGGCTTGCCCGCGAATGGATCGACACGGTCTACGCTATTTCACCACCGCACGAACCACCGACAACTCCGGCGCCTGCACCCGCCGTTGCGACAAATACCGCGTACAACTCACCCGCAAGAACGAAGCAAAATTCACCACTTCCCCGCGATAATCCATCACCTCTTCATACAGCTTGGCGATCAACTGGTTGGTGGTCATGCCGTCGACCTCGGCGATTTCGCTGAGGATGTCCCAGAACTGATTCTCCAGCCGCAGGGTGGTGACCACCCCGCAGATGCGCAGCGAGCGGGAGCGCGATTCGTAGAGAATCGGGTCGGCCTTGACGTAGAGCTCGCACATGGAAAAGTCCCTCGTTACAGCGTGATTTTGGTGCCCAGCAACCCGAGGAAACCGGCGAGCCAGCTCGGGTGGGCCGGCCAGGCCGGAGCAGTGGCCAGATTGCCTTGAACGTGACCTTCCGTCACCGGGATATCGATAAACGTACCGCCGGCCAAGCGCACTTCAGGTGCGCAAGCCGGGTAGGCGCTGCACTCGCGACCTTCCAGAATGCCTGCCGCCGCCAGCAATTGCGCACCGTGGCACACGGCGGCGATCGGCTTGCCGGCCTTGTCGAAGGCACGCACCAGCTCCAGGACTTTTTCGTTCAGGCGCAGGTATTCCGGGGCACGACCGCCGGGGATCAGCAGCGCGTCGTAGTCGGCTTCAGCAACCTTGGCAAAATCGAAGTTCAAGGCAAACAGATGGCCGGGCTTTTCGCTGTAGGTCTGGTCGCCTTCGAAGTCGTGGATCGCCGTGCGCACGGTCTGGCCGGCGGATTTGTCCGGGCAGACGGCGTGCACCGTGTGGCCGACCATCAGCAATGCCTGGAACGGCACCATCACTTCGTAGTCTTCGACGTAATCGCCGACCAGCATCAGGATTTTCTTGGCAGCCATGGGGAGGACTCCTCTGGGGAAATGCATAGGAGTATTCAAGGTAGTCGTTATCCAGAGGGGCGGGTAATAACCAGCTACTACGGCGTTATCGTTCTTCGCGGGCAAGCCTCGCTCCTACAGGTTATGCGTGATCCCTGTAGGAGCGAGGCTTGCCCGCGAAGGCGTCCTCAACTGTACGGATAACTCTGCGCCTAGCTGTAACAGCGGCCCCCACCGGATTTATGGCTAGATGAAGACACTTCCCGCCACCCTGAATTCTGGTTCCCATCATGTCCACGCGCGAAAACACCGGCATGGCCCTCGGCCTGCTCGGCGTTGTGATTTTCAGCCTGACCCTGCCCTTCACACGGATCGTCGTGCAGGAACTCCATCCGTTGCTCAACGGCCTCGGCCGTGCGTTGTTCGCAGCGATTCCGGCGGCGCTGTTGTTGCTGTGGCGCCGGGAAAAATGGCCGACCTGGAAACAGGTCAAAGGCCTGACGCTGGTGATCGCCGGCGTGATCCTCGGCTTCCCGGTTTTATCCGCCTGGGCGATGCAAACCTTGCCCGCGTCCCACGGCGCACTGGTCAACGGCCTGCAACCCTTGTGCGTGGCGCTGTACGCCGCGTGGTTGTCCCACGAACGCCCGTCGAAAGCCTTCTGGGCCTGCGCCGCGCTGGGCAGTGCGCTGGTGCTGGGTTACGCGTTGATCAGCGGAGCCGGGAGCATTCAGGCCGGTGATTTGCTGATGCTCGGCGCGATTGCCGTGGGCGGTCTGGGGTATGCCGAAGGGGGGCGCTTGGCCAAGGAGATGGGTGGCTGGCAGGTGATCTGCTGGGCGCTGGTGCTGTCGACGCCACTGTTGATCGGACCGGTGGTGTACCTGGCGCTGCAACACCAGGGCGAAATTTCGGCCAAGACCTGGTGGGCCTTTGGTTATGTTTCGCTGTTCTCGCAGTTCATCGGCTTCTTCGCCTGGTACGCCGGGTTGGCCATGGGTGGCATTGCCCGCGTCAGTCAGATCCAGCTGTTGCAGATCTTCTTCACCATCGCGTTTTCGGCGTTGTTCTTCGGTGAACACATCGAGCCGATCACCTGGCTGTTTGCTGCCGGGGTGATCGTGACGGTGATGTTGGGGCGTAAAACGGCGGTCAAACCCGCACGTATTGCCACTGCATAACCCGAACGGACACACACCTTTGTAGGAGCCGGCTTGCTGGCGATGGCATCACCGCGGTGTATCTGACAGACCGAGGAGATACCATCGCCAGCAAGCCGGCTCCTACAGTTCAGTGGTAGTCGTCGGCGCGCAGCAAGGTTTAGAGGTATTTGTCAGCGCGCAGCAGGGTTTCCAGGCAATGTTCGGTGATGTGGTAGAAATCCTTCAGCTCCTGAATCTTCACCAACAACTGGGTCGGGTCCACCGGCTCGGCGCGCTTGACCGCCAGGATCATCTTGTTCTTGTTGGTGTGGTCCAGTGAGATGAACTCGAACACCTTGGTTTCATAACCGCAAGCTTCAAGGAACAACGCACGCAAACTGTCGGTGACCATTTCCGCTTGCTGACCCAGGTGCAAACCGTATTGCAGCATCGGCTTGAGCAGCGCCGGGCTCTGGATTTGCAGGCGGATCTGCTTGTGGCAGCACGGCGAGCACATGATGATCGACGCGCCGGAACGAATGCCGGTGTGGATCGCATAATCAGTGGCGATGTCGCAGGCATGCAGCGCGATCATCACGTCCAGCTCGCTCGGCGCCACACTGCGCACGTCACCGCACTTGAACACCAGCCCCGGGTGTTCCAGTTTCGCAGCGGCGGCGTTGCACAGGTTGACCATCTCTTCACGCAGCTCGACGCCGGTCACTTCGCCTTCGGCGTTCAAGGTGTTGCGCAAATAGTCGTGGATCGCAAACGTCAGGTAGCCCTTGCCCGAACCGAAGTCCGCGACCCGCACCGGTTTGTCCAGCGCCAGCGGCGAGGTGGTCAGGGCATGGCTGAAGACTTCGATGAACTTGTTGATCTGCTTCCACTTGCGCGACATCGCCGGGATGAGCTCGTGCTTGTTGTTGGTCACACCGAGGTCGGCGAGGAACGGCCGGCTGAGGTCGAGGAAGCGGTTTTTCTCGCGGTTGTGCTCGGCGGACGGCACTTCGCGCAATTGCTGAGGTTTGCTCTTGAACAGCGAAGACTTGCCCTTTTTGCTGTATTCGAGCTGGGCTTCGTCGGTCAGCGACAACAAATGCGCATTTTTGAACGAGGCCGGCAGCAACGCGGCGATGGTCGCCACGCCCTCGGCCAGCGGCAGGTTCTTGGTGATGTCGCGGGTTTTGTAGCGGTAGACGAAGGACAGGCAAGGCTGATCCTTGACCGTCAGTTGCTTGATGATCAGCCGTTGCAGATCCGCTTCGGTGCCGACGTACTTGGCCAGCACCAGTTTGATGAAGGCATTGGCGTCGAGGCTGGTTTGCAGCAGGTCGATGAACTGGGCGTGGTGATCCGGCGCGAGGCTGGCGGGAGTGGCGGTGACGGACATGGAAAAAACGGCCTCGGGCGGAGCGAATCGGGAATGGCGGGTATTTTAGGGGGGATGGCCGTTCAGGGCACGGCTAATTTCCCGAACGGTTCAGCATGTGAACGCATTCCCCTGTGGGAGCGAGACCGGCTTGCCGGCGATGGTCGTCAACGATGACGCGTGCTGTCTGGGTCAACGCGGGGTCTGGACGTTTTTCGCGAGCAGGCTCGCTCCTACAGGGGGGATCAGCGTCAGCCTAGAACCACCAACCGGTTCGGCAACTCATTGCGCACATGCGTCACCGGCACGTGCACCTTGAGCAATTCGCCGCAGGCTTCGACGCACGTGACAAAACCCTGCAACGTCTGCCCCTGTTTCACCTGCTGGGTGAACGCCGCCACAATGGCGTCCCAGTTTTTGTTGTCCAGCCGTTTGGAAATCCCTTCGTCCACCAGGATTTCCACATAGCGCTCGGCCTCGCAAACGAAAATCAGCATGCCGGTGCTGCCGACGGTGTGGTGCAGGTTTTGCTCCAGGAACTGCCGGCGCGCCAGGTTCGAGGCGCGCCAGTGACGTACCGAGCGCGGGATCAGGTGCGTGGTGACTTTCGGAATACGGAACACCAGGCACAGCACAATGAAGGTGAGCCATTGCACCAGCAGCAGGCTGTGCATGGTCAGCCAGCCGGTCAAATAATGCACGACACCCGGCACCACCAGCGCCAGCAGGCTGGCCCATAGCAGCGGGATGTACGCATAGTCGTCGGCGCGGGCTGCAAGCACCGTCACCAGCTCGGCATCGGTGTCGCGCTCGACCCGGGCGATTGCCTCGGCGACTTTGCGTTGTTCGTGTTCAGTCAGTAATGCCATGTCTTAAAGTGCTCGTTCATTATTGTTA
>NZ_JAGYFZ010000041.1:0-49348 GCF_019946675.1 Pseudomonas sp. BF-B-15 | reverse complement strand
CTACAAAAGTCCGCGCGTCCGGGCGGGCGGTGGTCCGTGGCGGTCGGTTTGCGCTATACTCGCCGCCCTTTTTTGAATCACCGCCAGGCGATTTCCCATGACCAAACAGGCCGCCGAAGTCGCGAAACGCCGCACTTTCGCCATTATTTCCCACCCCGATGCCGGTAAAACCACCATCACCGAGAAGCTCTTGCTGATGGGCAAGGCGATTGCGGTTGCCGGCACGGTGAAGTCTCGCAAGTCCGACCGCCATGCCACCTCCGACTGGATGGAAATGGAAAAGCAGCGGGGTATCTCGATTACCACGTCGGTCATGCAGTTCCCGTATCGCGATCACATGATCAACCTGCTCGACACCCCGGGCCACGAAGACTTCTCCGAAGATACCTACCGCACCCTGACGGCGGTGGACTCGGCATTGATGGTCCTCGACGGCGGTAAGGGTGTCGAGCCACGGACTATCGCGTTGATGGACGTTTGCCGTCTGCGTGACACGCCGATCGTCAGCTTCATCAACAAACTCGACCGCGACATCCGCGACCCGATCGAACTGCTCGACGAAATCGAAGCGGTCCTGAAGATCAAGGCTGCGCCGATCACCTGGCCGATTGGTTGCTACCGCGATTTCAAAGGCGTTTATCACCTCGCCGACGACTACATCATCGTGTACACCGCCGGTCACGGCCACGAGCGCACCGATGTGAAAATCATCGAAAAGCTCGACTCCGATGAAGCCCGCGCGCACTTGGGCGACGAGTACGATCGCTTCGTTGATCAACTGGAACTGGTTCAGGGCGCCTGCCACGAATTCAACCAGCAGGAATTCCTCGACGGCCAACTGACCCCGGTGTTCTTCGGTACCGCATTGGGCAACTTCGGTGTCGATCACGTGCTCGACGCCGTGGTCAACTGGGCACCGAAACCGCTGGCCCGTGTCGCCAACGAGCGCACCGTGGAGCCGGTCGAAGAGAAATTCAGCGGCTTCGTGTTCAAGATCCAGGCGAACATGGACCCGAAACACCGCGACCGTATCGCCTTCATGCGCATTTGCTCCGGCAAGTACGAAAAAGGCATGAAGATGCGCCACGTGCGCACCGGCAAGGACGTGCGGATCGGCGATGCCCTGACGTTCTTCTCCTCCGAACGTGAGCAACTGGAAGAAGCATTTGCCGGCGACATCATCGGCCTGCACAACCACGGCACCATCCAGATCGGCGACACTTTCACCGAAGGCGAAGTCCTGGGCTTCACCGGCATCCCGCACTTCGCCCCGGAACTGTTCCGTCGCGTGCGTCTGCGTGATCCGCTGAAATCCAAGCAACTGCGCCAAGGTTTGCAGCAATTGGCCGAAGAAGGCGCGACCCAGGTGTTCTTCCCTGAGCGCAGCAACGACATCATCCTCGGCGCCGTCGGTGTGCTGCAGTTCGATGTGGTCGCCAGCCGCTTGAAAGAGGAATACAAGGTTGAGTGCTCCTACGAGCCGATCACCGTGTACTCCGCGCGCTGGATCGATTGCGACGATAAGAAGAAGTTCGAGGAGTTCCGGGTCAAGGCCGTGGAAAACCTCGCGGTCGACGGCGGTGGTCACCTGACCTACCTGGCGCCGACCCGCGTCAACCTGGCGCTGATGGAAGAGCGCTGGCCGGATGTGAAATTCCGTGCGACGCGTGAGCACCACTAAGCGCTGAGCTGCAAAACCAAAAGCCCCGGTTGCGAAAGCACCGGGGTTTTTTAATGCCCGACACAAATCCCCCCCTGTAGGAGCCAGCTTGCTGGCGATGGACCAGAGAACGCCGCGTTAATCCTGACAGCGCGCGTTATCGTTAACGACCATCGCCAGCAAGCTGGCTCCTACAGAAAAGCATCGTGTTAGCGGGTTTGGTTATAGGCCATATTCACAACCAATCTCTAAAGCCATCGCATTCCGTCTCTTCGTTAGCGTCCTATCTGGAGAACCCGGCTGATCGGAACTAGATTTCAAAGAGCGCCAGACAGGTACAGATGTTTCACCTGCAAAAGGATGGAATCGACTATGAACAGGTTGCTACGCGTTGTGCTGCTGTTGAAGGTTTTGCTGATGCTGGCCCTCGGCAGTTCGGCGGTCTGGGCCGAGTGTGAGGATCACGAAAGCCAGGCGTCGAGTGGGCAGGTGACGCACACCGGCATGATGATCGCCAAGTCCGAATCAGAGCCCGGTGATCAGGGGCAGGGCGGCAGTGCGGACGATGATGATACGACCACTGACGAACCGGACAGTGATGAGGAAGAAGGGGCCTGAATAGCAGGCAAAATAAAACCCCTTCGACCCGATTGACGCGCAATCGAAGCAGAAGAGGTTTTTGAACAGAACACCTATCCCTTGTAGGAGCGAGCCTGCTCGCGATGGAGTATCAGTAACAGCCGTGTTGGCTGACACTCCATCGCAGGCAGGCTCGCTCCTACAGGTTTTTTCAGCCCGCTGTTACGCCGCGCCGTCGAGGAACTGCTCGGCGTAGTGGCAAGCCACCTGGCGGTTATCGAGAGGGCGCAGGGCTGGCTCTTCGGTTTTGCAACGGTCGGTCGCGTACGGGCAACGCTTGTGGAAAGCGCAGCCCGACGGCGGGTTCAACGGGTTGGGCAACTCGCCGACGATCTTGATCTTCGGCTTGTTCGGGTCCGGGTGAATGGTCGGTGTGGCCGACAGCAACGCCTGGGTGTACGGGTGCAGCGGACGCTCGTAGATGTCGTTCTTCGGGCCCATTTCCACCGGGCGACCGAGGTACATCACCATCACGTCATCGGCAACGTGTTGCACCACGGCCAGGTTGTGCGAGATGAACACGTAGGCGGTGTTGAACTCTTGCTGCAGGTCCATGAACAGGTTCAGCACCTGCGCCTGGATCGACACGTCCAGCGCCGAGGTCGGTTCGTCCGCTACCAGCACTTTAGGCTGCAGCATCATCGCGCGAGCGAGGGCGATGCGCTGGCGCTGACCGCCGGAGAACATGTGCGGATAGCGCTGGTAATGCTCAGGGCGCAAACCCACCTGCTTCATCATCGCCTGCACTTTTTCGCGACGCTCGGCTGCGCTGAGGCTGGTGTTGATCAGCAACGGCTCGGCGAGTTGATCACCGACTTTCTGCCGAGGGTTCAACGAGGCGTACGGGCTCTGGAACACCATCTGCACGTCTTTGCGCAGTTGTTTGCGTTGAGCCTTGTCAGCACCGGCGACTTCCTGCCCGGCGATTTTCAAGGAGCCGGAAGACGGCTCTTCGATCAGCGTCAGGGCGCGGGCCAGGGTGGATTTGCCGCAACCGGACTCGCCCACGACAGCGAGGGTCTTGCCGGCTTCCAGTTCGAACGACACACCGTTCAGGGCGCGTACGGTCGCATGGCCCTTGAACAGGCCGCGGGACACTTCGTAGTGACGGGTGAGGTCGCGGGCGGTAAGTACGACGGCCATTACGCCACCTCCTGGTTCAGCGGGTAGAAGCAGCGGGCGAGGCTGTTGCTTTTCGGGTCAAGGGCCGGACGCTGCGCACGGCAGCTGTCCTGCACATACGGGCAGCGCGGCGACAGCAGGCAACCTTGCGGACGGTCGTAACGACCGGGAACGATGCCCGGCAATGTCGACAGGCGTGAGGCGCCGAGGCTGTGTTCCGGAATCGCCTTGAGCAGCGCTTCGCTGTACGGGTGCGCCGGAATGTCGAACAGTTGTGGCACATGACCGACTTCTACGGCCTGGCCGGCGTACATCACGCACACACGCTGGGCGGTTTCGGCCACGACCGCGAGGTCGTGAGTGATCAGCACCAGGCCCATGTTCTGCTCTTTCTGCAACGCCAGGAGCAGGTCCATGATCTGCGCCTGAATCGTCACGTCCAGTGCGGTGGTCGGTTCGTCTGCGATCAGCAGTTTCGGCTCGCCGGCAATCGCCATGGCGATCGCAACACGCTGGCTCATACCGCCGGACAGTTGATGCGGGTAGGCCTCCATACGGCTGGCGGCGCCCGGGATTTCCACTTTTTCCAACAGTTCGATGGCGCGTTTGCGCGCTTGCTTGCCGGACATTTTCAGGTGCAGGCGCAGCACTTCTTCGATCTGGAAGCCGACGGTGTAGCTCGGGTTCAGCGCGGTCATCGGGTCCTGGAAGACCATGGCCAGGTCTTTGCCGACGATTTGCCGACGCTGACGGTTGCTGAGCTTGAGCATGTTCTTGCCGTCGAAATTCAGGGCGTCGGCGGTGACGATACCCGGATGTTCGATCAGGCCCATCAGCGCCATCATGGTCACGGATTTACCCGAACCCGACTCGCCAACGATGGCCAGCACTTCGCCCTTGTCCACGGAAATGTCGAGCCCGTCGACCACCGGAACGGCGTTCTTGTCGCCGAAGCGAACGTTGAGATTCTTGATTTCTAACAGTGACATTTGAATCTCCTCAGGCGGCGTTCTTGAGTTTCGGGTCCAGCGCATCGCGCAGGCCGTCGCCCATCAAGTTGATTGCCAGCACGCTGAGCAAAATGGTCAAACCAGGCAGACTTACTACCCACCAGGCGCGTTCGATGTAGTCGCGAGCCGAAGCCAGCATGGTGCCCCACTCAGGGGTTGGCGGTTGTACGCCAAGGCCCAGGAAGCCAAGGGCTGCGGCATCGAGAATCGCCGAGGAGAAACTCAGGGTGGCCTGAACGATCAGCGGCGCCATGCAGTTTGGCAGCACGGTGACGAACATCAGGCGTGGCAGACCGGCACCGGCCAGACGCGCGGCGGTCACGTAGTCGCGGTTCAGCTCGCCCATCACCGCAGCGCGGGTCAGACGAACATAGGACGGCAACGAAACGACGGCGATGGCAATGATGGTGTTGATCAGGCCAGGGCCGAGGATGGCGACAATCGCCACGGCCAGCAGCAGCGAGGGCAGGGCCAGCATGATGTCCATCAGACGCATGATGGTCGGGCCAAGGATGCGCGGGAAGAAGCCGGCGAACAGACCGAGCAGGATGCCCGGGATCAGCGACATCACCACCGACGACAAGCCGATCAGCAGGGACAGGCGCGAACCGTTGATCAGGCGCGACAGCAGGTCGCGGCCCAGTTCATCGGTGCCGAGCAGGAACTGGATTTGCCCGCCTTCCAGCCAGGACGGCGGGGTCAGCAGGAAGTCACGGTATTGCTCGCTTGGGTTATGTGGCGAGACCCACGGCGCGAAGATCGCGCAGAAGATCACCAGCAACATGAACATCAGGCCGGCGACGGCGCCTTTGTTCTTGGAGAACGCTTGCCAGAATTCTTTGTACGGGGACGGGTACAGCAGGCTTTGATCGACTGTTACCGCTTGATTTGTAGTTGAAGCTGGAGTGGTCATGGTCATGATCTCAGCGCTGGTGACGGATGCGTGGGTTGGCGAAGCCGTAGAGGATGTCCACGATGAAGTTCACCAGAATCACCAGGCAGGCGATTAACAGGATGCCGTTTTGCACCACGGGATAATCCCGTGCGCCAATGGCTTCGATCAGCCATTTGCCGATGCCGGGCCACGAGAAGATGGTTTCGGTCAGGACCGCACCGGCCAGCAATGTGCCGACTTGCAGGCCGACTACTGTCAGTACCGGAATCAGTGCGTTGCGCAGGCCGTGTACGAACACTACGCGCGACGGCGACAGGCCTTTGGCCTTGGCGGTCCGGATGTAGTCTTCGCGCAGCACTTCGAGCATCGAAGAACGGGTCATCCGCGCAATCACCGCCAGCGGGATGGTGCCGAGCACGATGGCCGGCAGGATCAGGTGATGCAGGGCATCGAGGAACGCACCGACGTCATCGGCCAGCAGCGTGTCGATGAGCATGAAGCCGGTGCGCGGCTCGATGTCATAGAGCAGGTCGATCCGCCCGGACACCGGGGTCCAGCCCAGGGACACCGAGAAGAACATGATCAGGATCAGGCCCCACCAGAAGATCGGCATCGAATATCCCGCCAGGGAGATGCCCATCACCCCATGGTCGAACAGGGATCCTCGCTTGAGTGCCGCGATCACCCCGGCCAGAAGGCCCAGGATGCCGGCGAACAACAGGGCGGCCATGGACAGTTCCAGGGTCGCGGGGAATAGAGAGCTGAACTCGCTCCACACGCTTTCACGGGTACGCAGGGATTCTCCGAGATCGCCGTGAGCCAGTTTGCCGATGTAGTCCAGGTATTGGGCATACAGCGGTTTGTTCAGACCTAGGCGTTCCATTGCCTGAGCATGCATTTCGGGGTCGACTCGTCGTTCGCCCATCATTACTTCCACGGGGTCGCCTGGAATCATGCGAATCAACGCGAAAGTCAGCAAGGTGATGCCGAAGAACGTGGGGATCAATAACCCCAATCGGCGGGCAATAAAACTAAACATCTTCTGGTGTACCTCATCAGCCGGTTAGGCGTGCCTGGTGTCCCTGGAGTCAGGGACACCGGGAGTTTTCTTATCTACTTCACCTGGGTGGTGGCGAAGTTATTAGTGGTGAGGGGGCTAATGTGATAGCCCTCTACGTTGTTGCGCATAGCGGTGAACATTCTAGTGTGCGCCATGCTGATCCATGGCTGGTCCTGGTTAAAAATAACCTGGGCCTGCTCGTACAGCGCTGCCCGCTCGGCCGGATCGGTTTTTTCGCGAGCCTGGTCGATCAGCGCCTGGAACTTGTCATTGCACCAGCGTGCATAGTTTTCGCCGTTCTTCGCGGCTTCGCAACTGAGCATAGGCGTCAGGAAGTTATCCGGGTCGCCGTTATCACCCGCCCATCCGGCGGAAACCATGTCGTGCTCGCCGTTTTTCGCGCGTTTGAGCATTTCGCCCCATTCCATCACGCGAATGTCGATCTTGATCCCGACCTTGGCCAGGTCAGCCTGCATCATCTGCGCGCCGAGCATCGGGTTCGGGTTGGTCGGGCCGCCACCGTTGCGGGTGAACAGGGTGAAGGTGGTGCCTTCCGGTACGCCGGCTTCCTTGAGCAGGGCGCGGGCCCTGTCCAGATCACGGGCCGGGTTTTTCAGGCTGTGGTTGTAGCCCAGCAGCGTGTCCGGGAACGGGTTGACCGCCACTGTCGCATTGCCTTTACCAAACAGCGCGTTGACATAAGCCTCTTTATCGAAGGCGATGTCGATGGCTTTGCGCACCCGCACGTCGCTCATGTACTTGTGCGTGGTGTTCATGGCGATGTACGAAACGGTCATCGCGTTCAGTTCATCGACGCTCAGTTTGGCGTCTTTCTTGATGCTCGGGATGTCATCCGGCTTCGGATACAGCGCGACCTGGCACTCGTTGGCCTTGAGCTTCTGCAGGCGCACGTTGTTATCGGTGGCGATGGCCAGGATCAACGAGTCAGCCGGCGGCTTGCCACGGAAGTAGTCCGGGTTGGCCTTGAAGCGAACCTGAGCGTCCTTGGCGTAACGCTGGAAAACGAACGGGCCGGTGCCGACCGGTTTGTTGTTGAGGTCGCCGGTCTTGTTCGTCTTGAGCAGCTGGTCGGCGTACTCGGCAGGGTAAATCGAGGAGAACGCCATGGCGATGTCGGCCAGGAACGGCGCTTCGCGGCGGGTCAGGGTGAATTTGACTGTGTTGTCGTCAACTTTCTCGACGCTTTTCAGCAGTTCCTTGAAGCCCATGCTTTCAAAGTACGGGAAGCCCACGCTCGACAGTTTGTGCCACGGGTGATTTGGGTCCAGTTGACGCTGGAAGCTCCAGACCACGTCGTCGGCGTTCATGTCGCGGGTCGGCTTGAAGTATTCGGTGGTGTGAAACTTGACGCCTTTGCGCAGGTGGAACGTGTAGGTCAGGCCGTCTTCGCTGATGTCCCAGGACTCGGCCAGTGCCGGAATCACTTCGGTGGTACCGGGCTTGAAGTCCGCCAGGCGGTTGAAGATGGTTTCGGCCACCGCATCGGCTGTGACTGCAGTCGTGTATTGAACCATGTCGAAGCCTTCCGGACTGGCTTCGGTGCAAACCACCAAGGGTTTGGCCGAGACGCCAACGGCAACACTCAGCAACGCGGCAGCGATGGCCGCACGTAGGGGAAGCATTTTCATCAAGAGCCCTCTGCAATCAGTTAAGGACAAAAGCCGAACGGTAGATTCGTCACTGAATCAGCCGTTCGGCGGGTGCATTACAGAACGTTGAACGGGATGGTGGTCACGAGACGGAACTCGTTGAGGCTGCCATCCGCCTGGTTTTCGCTGGCGCGGTGAGCGGTGTAGGTCGCGCGGATCGCGGTCGCCTTGAGCGGGCCACTCTGCACGGCGTACGAAGCACCGATGCCGTATTCGTAATGGTGCTCGCCGTCCATTCCTTTCACGTCGCCGTAGCCGGTGCTGTTGTAGTGAGTACCGTCGATGCCCCAGCCGCGCGCCTGGTAGATGTTGAACTTCAGGCCTGGAACGCCGTATTCAGCCATGTTCAGGCCGTAGGCGACCTGGAAGGATTTCTCGTTCGGGCCGTTGAAGTCCGACAACAGGGAGTTGGCCAGGTAGATGCCGTTGGTTTCGTGCAGGTAGTCGAAGTACTCGTTACCGTTCACTTCCTGGTACGAGAAGGTCAGGCTGTGAGCCTGGTGGGTCAGGCCGAACGACAGGGAGTAGGTGTCGTTGTCGATCTGGCCGAGCTTGGCTTTACCTTCGTCGACGGTTTTGTAGTAGTTCAGGCCGGTGGTCAGGCTCAGGATCGAGCTGTCGCCCAACACATGGCTGGCGCCGAAGTAGTACTGGTTCCACAGGTCTTCAGCCTGGGTGCCCCACAGACTGGTGGTCAGGCTGGCGAACGGCTGATAGGTGATACCGGCGGTGTTGACGTGATCCGCTTCGGCAGTACCGTCGCCGTATTCGGAACGGAACTTGCGCTGGCTCTGTTCGGTACGTGGCGAGTTACGGTCGAAGGTGCCGAGGTCGAAGGACAGGTTTTCCAGCTCTTCGCTGTGCAGGGTCACACCTTCGAAGCTCGAAGGCAGGGGACGGTTACCGATGACATCCACTTGCGGGCTGCTGAAATTCTGGCGACCAGCCGTCAGTGTGGTGTTGGAGACGCGTGCCTTGACGTTGGCCAGGCCCAGTTTGCTCCACTGATCAACAGCGTCACCGCCATTTTCAGTCAGCGTACGGTTGTTACCACGGCCGGAGCGACCTGGCTCAGGCGCACCGCCGTTGCCGGAGGCGAGGTCTTTACGGTCACGGTCCAGGGCAATGGCGTTGTAGGCGGCGATTTCGGTGCTGAAGCCTACAGTGCCTTCGGTGAAGCCCGAGTTGTACTTGATGATCGTGCCTTGCACCCAGTTGATGCGGCGGTCAGTCGTGTGAGTCTCACCATTTTTACGATAGTTGAGCGTCGCGCCCCGCTTGAACGACTCATTCGCATACCAGTTACGCGTGGAGCCGGTGACCGATTGCCCTTCGACAAAGCCGGTGGCTTCGCTTTGGGCGCTCTTTTCCTTGACGGTGACCGGTGTGAAAGCCTGGCTCTGGGACTCAGCGTAGGCCGTGGCGGTAACGCTGCTGATGGCCAGGGCCAATAACGCGGTGCTGCTCAGTTTCATGGGTGAAGCTCCTTTCTTGCTTTTTTTATACCGGTCTTTTTTTGTGATCCGGCTATTGGTTTTGGAACTCATACAAGGCTTCGCAAACGTTTGCTGTCGGCCTGATCGGCAAATAACGGCAATACGCTTGCGTGAGGGCGGAATCCGCCCCCAGCGTTTTTTGGCTAATCGGTTATTTGTCGATACTGACGCCCGAGAACACGTTGCGGCCGAAAGGACTCACCTTGAATCCTTCGACTTTGGCGCTTAACGGCTGGTTGACCGTCGAGTGAGCGACAGGCGTGATCGGCACTTGCTGCTTGAGCAACTGCTGAGCCTGTTTGTAAAGCACGGTGCGCTGGTCACGGTCGGTGACGACCTTGGCCTGCTTGATCAGCTTGTCGTAAGCCGGATCACACCATTGGGAGTAGTTGTTGCCGCCAATGGCGTCGCAGCTGTAAAGCGTGCCGAGCCAGTTGTCCGGGTCCCCATTGTCACCGGTCCAGCCAATCAGGCTGACGTCGTGCTCGCCATTCTTGGTGCGCTTGATGTACTCGCCCCATTCGTAGCTGACGATCTTCACTTTGAGACCGATCTTCGCCCAGTCAGCCTGGAGCATCTCGGCCATCAACTTGGCGTTGGGGTTGTAGGGACGCTGAACCGGCATCGCCCACAGGGTAATTTCGGTGCCTTCTTTCACGCCGGCAGCCTTGAGCAGTTCCTTGGCTTTTTCCGGGTTGTAGGCGGCGTCTTTAATGGTCTCGTCGTAGGACCATTGGGTCGGCGGCATGGCGTTTTGCGCCAGTTGACCGGCGCCTTGGTAAACGGCGTTGAGAATGCTTTGCTTGTTCACCGCCATGTCCAGCGCCTGACGCACTTCGAGCTGGTCGAATGGTTTGTGGCGCACGTTGTAGGCGATGTAGCCGAGGTTGAAGCCAGGCTTTTCGATGAGCTTGAGATTCGCGTCGTTCTTCAGCGCTTCGACATCGGCGGGACGTGGGTGCAGGGTGATCTGGCACTCGTTGGCCTTGAGTTTCTGCACCCGCACCGACGCATCGGTGTTGATGGCGAAAATCAGGTTGTCGAGCTTGACCCGGCTCGGGTCCCAGTACTGCTTGTTGCCGCTGTAACGGATGTTGGAGTCTTTCTGGTAGCTCTTGAACACGAACGGCCCGGTGCCGATCGGCTTCTGGTTGATGTCGCTCGGCTTGCCTTCGGCCAGCAGCTTGTCGGCGTATTCGGCGGACAGGATGGCAGCGAAGCTCATGGCGATGTTCTGGATGAACGCGGCGTCCACGCTGTTGAGCGTCATGACCACGGTCAGCGGCCCGGTCTTTTCGACCTTGGCGATGTTCTTGTTCAGGCTCATCCCGTTGAAATACGGGAACTCGGTTGGATAAGCCTTACGGAAAGGTTGCTGCGGATCGAGCATGCGATTGAAGGTGAACAGCACGTCATCGGCGTTGAAATCACGGCTCGGCGTGAAGTACTTGGTCGTATGAAATTTCACCCCTTCGCGCAGGTGAAAGGTGTACTTGAGGCCGTCTTCGGAAATATCCCAGCTCTTTGCCAGGCCTGGTACGACGTTGGTGGCGCCTTTTTCGAATTCTGCCAATCGGTTGTACAACGGCTCGGCGGCGTCGTTATCGGTCGCGGTCGTGTACTGCGCGGTGTCGAAGCCAGCCGGGCTGCCTTCGGAGCAGAACACCAGGCTGTTGTTGGCGGCCTGGCTGATGGAAGTGGCGGCCAGCAGGCCGGTGCCCAGCAATGCGGATAAAACCAAGGTATGGCGCATGACGCTCCCTTCTCTCTTTCGCTAAGTGTTTTCAATGCGCCGCTGTCCCGTCCGGGGACGTGGAGGCGTCACTGATCTCAAGCCATGACGTGCAGCAATAACCGAGAACCCACGCGTGCACTGGTCAGAACCCGACGGTAAGAGCCGCGAGTCTGGCAGTAAATGCGTAGAGTCCTAAAGACTCGTAGGAAAGGGCAACGCGTCCGACGCCGCAGCTGTAATGCTCAGCGGAATAGGATGTAGGTTGTTTCCTGCTTTCTCGGTAGAAAAAGCAACGGCGACGTCAAAAACGTCGCCGTTGCCAAATCTTATTTGCTGACGCTAACGCCGTAGAAGGAGTTCAAGCCGAATGGGCTGATCTTGAAATCCTGCACTTCGTTGCGCATGGGTTGGAACACCGTCGAGTGAGCGATAGGTGTCATCGGAACAGCGTCTTTGAGGACGTGTTGCGCCTGCTTGTACAGTTCGGTGCGCTTGCCCTGGTCGGTCGTGCGCTTGGCTTCTTTGACGATGCCGTCGAACTTCTTGTCGCACCACTTGGAGAAGTTGTTGCCTTGCAGCGAGTCGCAGCCGAACAGCACGTTCAGCCAGTTGTCCGGGTCACCGTTGTCGCCGCTCCAGCCAATCAGCATCGCGCCGTTTTCGCCGCCTTTGGAGCGCTTGATGTACTCGCCCCATTCGTAGCTCTGGATTTTGGCCTTGATACCGATCTTCGCCCAGTCGGACTGCAGCATTTCTGCCATCAGCTTGGCGTTCGGGTTGTACGGACGCTGCACCGGCATTGCCCATAGAACGATTTCGGTGCCTTCCTTCACACCGGCTTCCTTGAGCAGCTCCTTGGCTTTCTCAGGGTTGTACGGAGCATCCACGATGGTGGTGTCGTAAGACCACTGGGTCGGCGGCATGGCGTTGACGGCCTTTTGACCTGCACCCTGGTAAACCGAGTCGATGATCTGTTGTTTGTTGACGGCCATGTCCAGTGCCTGACGCACTTTCAGTTGGGCCATCGGGTTCGGCTTGTCGTCACCCTTGATCTTGTCCATCACGTTGTAGGCGATGTAACCCAGGTTGAAACCAGCCTGGTCAGGCACCTTCAGGGTTTTGTCTTCTTTCAGCGCCTTCAGGTCGGCCGGACGCGGGAACAGAGTGATCTGGCACTCGCCCTTTTTCAGCTTCTGGATACGCACCGAAGGGTCGGTGGTGATGGCGAAGATCAGGTTGTCGATCTTGACGTCGTCAGGCTTCCAGTAGTCCTTGTTCCCGGTGTAGCGGATGTTGGAGTCTTTCTGGTAGCTCTTGAACACGAACGGACCAGTGCCGACCGGCTTCTGGTTGATGTCGGCGGCTTTGCCTTCCTTGAGCAGCTGGGCTGCGTACTCGGCGGACTGCACCGAGGCGAAGCTCATGGCCATGTTCTGGATGAACGCGGCATCTACTTCTTTGAGGGTGAACTTGACGGTGTGGTCGTCGACTTTATCGATCTTGGTGATGTTGGTGTCCATCCCCATGTCGGTGAAGTACGGGAATTCGGTCGGGTACGCCTTACGGAACGGATCATCCTTGTTAATCATGCGATTAAAGGTGAACAGCACGTCGTCGGCGTTGAACTCGCGAGTCGGCTTGAAGTACGGGGTAGTGTGGAACTTGACGCCTTCACGCAGGTGGAAGGTGTAAGTCAGGCCATCATCGGAGATGTCCCACTTGGTCGCCAGACCAGGAATAACGGCGGTGCCGCCGCGCTCGAACTGAGTCAGACGGTTGAACATGGTTTCGGCAGAGGCGTCGAAGTCGGTTCCGGTGGTGTACTGACCAGGATCAAAACCGGCCGGGCTCCCTTCGGAGCAGAACACCAGGTTAGTCGCCGCTTGGGCGAAAGGTGCGGCAGCTAACAAGCTGGCGCCGACTAAAAACGGAATGACCGCGTGTTTAAGCATGGTGGCCTCATGATTTGTTGTCATTTTTGAATTTGAGGACGACCTCGTGAGTCGTGCCTGCGGATACTTATGCAGGGGCCATACCCAATGCAAGATGTTGAATGGCCACAAGCCTTAAACAGTGGCACGAACGTACCTTAATGTCGCATATGTATAAATTGACGCGCATTTGACCGTTTGCGTGTATTTTTTTCGGTGCAAACCACGCACTGACGAAGGGCAACCGGGGCGCTGGGCGCACCCGGTTGGCGCGCGGTGTTACTTATTTATACCCACACCATAGAAGGGTGTGAGGCCGAACGGGCTGATCTTGAAGTCGGTGACTTCCTTGCGCAGCGGCTGGAACACCGTCGAGTTGGCGATCGGCGTGATAGGCACCTGTTGCTTAAGGATTTGTTGGGCCTGTTGATACAGTTTCACCCGCTGCTGTTTGTCCGTGGACACCTTGGCTTGCTGGACGAGTTTGTCGTAGGCCGGGTCGCACCACTTGGCGTAGTTGCTGCCCTTCACGGCCGCGCAGCTGTAGAGCACGCCGAGCCAGTTGTCGGGGTCGCCGTTGTCGCCGGTCCAGCCGTAGATCATCGCGTCGTGTTCGCCGTTCTTGGCGCGCTTGATGTACTCGCCCCATTCATAGCTGACGATGTTGGCCTTGATGCCGACCTTCTCCCAATCCTGCTGGATCATCTGTGCCGACATCCGCGCATTGGGGTTGGAGGCACGCTGCACGGTCATGGCCCACAAATTGATGGTGGTACCGGGTGCAACCCCTGCTTCTTTCAGTAGCGCCCGGGCTTTTGTCGGGTCGTAGGAAGCATCCTTGATGCTCGGGTCATACGACCATTGCGCCGGTGGCAAGGCGTTTTGCGCCAGTTGCCCGGCACTCTGGTAGACAGCCTTGATGATCGCCGGTTTGTCGATCGCCATGTCCAGGGCCTGGCGTACCTTGAGCTGGTCCAGTGGCGGATGCGTCACGTTGTAGGCCAGGAAGCCGAGGTTGAACCCGGCCTGCTTGAGCACGCGCAGGTTCGGGTCTTTCTCCATCACCTCGATGTCGGCCGGGCGCGGGTAACCGCTGACCTGGCACTCGCCGGCCTTGAGTTTTTGCAAGCGCACGGCGGCGTCCGGGGTGATCGAGAACACCAGGTTGTCGATTTTCACGTCCTCGGGTTTCCAGTACGCCTTGTTGGCGACGTAGCGGATCTGCGAGTCCTTTTGATAACGCTTGAACACGAACGGGCCGGTGCCGACGGGTTTCTGGTTGATGTCGGCTGCTTTGCCTTCCTTTAACAATTGCGCGCCGTACTCGGCGGATTGCACCGAAGCGAAACTCATCGCCAGGTTCTGGATGAAGGCGGCGTCGATGTTGTTCAGGCTGAAGCGCACGGTGTGTTCGTCGATTTTGTCGACGCTCTTGATCGTTTTGTTCAGGTCCATGTCGGTGAAGTACGGGGACTCGGCGGGATAGGCCTTGCGGAACGCATTCTCCGGGTCGAGCAGGCGCTGGAAGGTGAACAGCACGTCGTCGGCGTTGAAGTCGCGGGTCGGGGTGAAGTAGTCGGTGGTGTGGAATTTCACGCCGTCGCGCAGGTGGAAGGTGTAGGTGAGGCCGTCTTTTGACACGTCCCAGTTTGTCGCCAGCCCGGGTTCGACTTCGGTGCCGCCGCGTTTGAATTGGGTGAGGCGGTTGAAGACGGTTTCGGCCGAGGCGTCGAAGTCGGTGCCGCTGGTGTATTGGCTGGGGTCGAAGCCGGCGGGGCTGGCTTCGGAGCAGTAGACCAGGGTGGTGGCGGCTTGTGCGAATGGGGCGGTTGTTGCGAGGGCTAGGGCGAGCAGGAGTGGTTTGACGGTGGTTCTTTCCATGGAGTCCCCGGGGGGTTGGGTCGCTGTGTTTTCCTCAGGGTAGCGTCGTAGACGGGGTGGGCGGAAATATCCGTTTGTGAGGGGGACCCCTCTATCTCGGTATATTCAGGCTGTTTTCCGGATCTGCACACATCGACATGTAGGAGCCGGCTTGCTGGCGATGGCGGCCTGATAGCCGACCATTTTCTTCCGGGTGTACATATCCATTCCTGCGGTAACGGCCTCCTATGGTTTCGCCCTTACGGCGAGTCCCTTTTGGCAAACGCCCCAAAAGGAACCAAAAGGTCTCGCCCCGGCGTCCGGCCCCTCGCTTAGGCTCGGCGTTCCCTCGCTCCGGTCCTGCTCCGTGGGCCCGCCGCCATCGGCCATCCATGGCCGGGGGCGGCTAGCCCGGCATCCATGCCGGGCTGCCCACTGCGCAGAACCTCCACTCGGCCTCCCGAAGGGGCGGGCAGATCAAAATCAAAAGCTGCAGGCGAGCTAACGCTCGGCCTGATGAGTGGTGAGAAGCGGGTGTACGCCGACCTGCCTTTGTAGGAGCCGGCTTGCCGGCGATGGCGGCCTTCCAGCCGACCCGATTTCGCGGATGTACCCGAACTTTTGTAGGAGCCGGCTTGCTGGCGATGGCGGCCTGCCAGACGACCTGATTTCGCGGATGTACCCGAACCTTTGTAGGAGCCGGCTTGCTGCGGGCGGCGTTCCGACGATGGCGTGCGTAGCAGCGCCGCAAAATCCGGAATTTTTCGCCAGCAAGCCGGCTCCTACAGGATCGGGTGGCGTCGATTTTCCGGGGGCATAAAAAAACGGCGATCACTTTGGTGGTCGCCGTTTTTTGTACTGGCTATCGAATCAAGGCATCAATACTTCAATCGACCCATCCGCCGTCATGCTGACCTGGCTGGTGCCGGCTTCAACTTCCGGCGTAACCGGTGCGGCATCCATGCTGGCCGCTTTCATCATCATCGGCCCACGCATGTACGGTTGTGGATAACCGTTGCTGTTCAGGTTCAGGTTGACGATTTTGTAACCCTTGCCACCCAGCGCGTCAGTCGCCAGTTGTGCTCGGGCTTTGAAGGCGGTCACGGCGTCTTTGAGCAGGGCGTCTTCGCTGGCCTTGCGGGTTGGTGTGGCGATGGCGAAGTCCATGCCGCCCATTTTCAGGTCGGTGAGCAGTTCGCCGGTCAGTTTCGACAGGGCGGCGAAGTCGGAGCTTTCCAGGCGCAGTTCGGCGCGTTCGCGCCAGCCAGTGATTTTCTGGCCCTTGGTGTCGTAGATCGGGTAGCTGTTGCGGCTGCCCTGGCGCAGGGTGATGTCTTTGACTTGCTTGGCCTGGGCCAGCGCTTTGTTCATGGTGGTGCTGACGTCGGCCGCGAGTTTGGCCGGGTCGGTGTTTTGTTCTTCGGTGTAGAGGGTCACGATCATCAGGTCGCGGGCAACTTCCTGACTGACTTCGGCGCGCAGGGAAATCTGGTTGTAATGCAGCTCGTCGGCGGCCAGGGCCGGGAGGCTGGCGACGGTGCCAACGCTGAGGGCGAGAAGGGCGGCGCTGCGGCGGAAAGTGTGCATGAAAACTCCTTGGACGATGCGCAGGGGTTAGGTCCGAGCCTGCGTGAAACCATCAGACTCTAGCTTTAATGATCCGGTTCGCACAGTTACAACTTCTATACAGATGGTTGCCCGCGAAGGCGGCCTTATAGACGCGGCTGATATTCCTGCCATGTGGCCGTTTGCCGCACTTTTGCCTGTCAGCCCCCGTGCTTGGTTATACTCCGTGCGATCTGCCTGGAGCGCTCATCAGGAGAGCTCATGCTCGCCCCCGTTCAAATCACTTCCGCAACTCGTCAGAATCTCTGGCGGCTGACGTTCATCCGCACATTGGTGTTGGCCGCTCAGGCCGGTTCCGTGGGCCTGGCCTACTGGCTCGACTTGCTGCCGCTGCCTTGGTTCCAATTGGCAGCGACCCTCGGTTGCTCGATGTTGCTGTGCGCGTTCACGGCCATTCGACTGCGCACCTCCTGGCCCGTCACTGAGCTCGAATACGCCGTGCAACTGGCCTGCGACCTGTTTATCCACAGCGCCTTGCTGTATTTCTCCGGCGGCTCGACCAACCCCTTCGTCTCTTATTACCTGGTGCCGCTGACCATCGCCGCCGTGACGCTGCCATGGCGTTATTCGGTGATTCTGTCGGGCATCGCCCTGGCGATGTACACCTTGTTGCTGGCGGGTTTCTATCCGCTGCAAACCTTCCCGATTGCCCGGGAAAACCTGCAGGTCTACGGGATGTGGCTGAGCTTCGCCCTCGCCGCGGCGGTCATCACCTTCTTCGCCGCGCGCATGGCCGAAGAGCTGCGGCGGCAGGAAGAGCTGCGCGCCATCCGTCGCGAAGAAGGCCTGCGTGATCAGCAATTGCTGGCCGTCGCGACCGAGGCCGCCGGTGCCGCCCATGAACTGGGCACGCCGCTGGCGACCATGAGCGTGCTGCTCAAGGAAATGCGCCGGGACCATCACGATCCGATGTTGCAGGACGACCTCAGCGTGCTGCAGGATCAGGTCAAACTCTGCAAAGAAACCTTGCAGCAACTGGTGCGCGCCGCCGAGGCCAATCGCCGCTTGGCTGTGGAGATGCAGGACGTCACCGATTGGCTCGACGAAGCGCTGAACCGCTGGCACTTGATGCGCCCGGAAGCCAGTTACCGCTTCCAGCGCCTGGGCCAAGGCACCGTGCCACGCATGGCGCCGCCTCCGGACCTGACCCAGGCGTTGCTGAATTTGTTGAACAACGCCGCTGATGCATGCCCCGAAGGGCTGCAAGTGACGCTGGACTGGAATGCCGAGGACTTGACCATCAGCATTCGCGACCACGGCGCCGGTGTGCCGCTGGCCATTGCCGAACAGATCGGCAAACCGTTTTTTACCACCAAGGGCAAAGGTTTCGGCCTGGGCCTGTTTTTGAGCAAGGCCAGCGTGACACGCGCCGGCGGCTCAGTGAAACTCTACAGTCATGAGGAAGGCGGTACGCTCACCGAGCTGCGCCTGCCCCGTGTCGCCCGAGGAGACGAACATGAGTGAAGAGATCCAAGTCGAAGGCGAAGAACTGCCGCATTTGCTGCTGGTAGATGACGACGCCACGTTCACCCGCGTGATGGCGCGCGCCATGGCTCGCCGTGGTTTTCGCGTCAGCACCGCCGGCTCCGCCGAAGAAGGCCTGACCATCGCCCAGGCCGATATCCCGGATTACGCCGCGCTGGACCTGAAAATGGACGGCGATTCCGGCCTGGTGTTGCTGCCAAAACTGCTCGAACTCGACCCGGAGATGCGCGTGGTGATCCTCACCGGTTACTCGAGCATTGCCACCGCTGTCGAAGCGATCAAGCGCGGTGCCTGCAACTACCTGTGCAAACCGGCGGATGCCGATGATGTCCTTGCTGCGCTGCTCTCCGAGCACGCCGACCTCGACTCCCTGGTGCCGGAAAACCCGATGTCGGTGGACCGCTTGCAGTGGGAGCACATCCAGCGCGTGTTGACCGAACACGAAGGCAACATCTCCGCCACTGCCCGCGCCTTGGGCATGCACCGCCGTACGCTGCAGCGCAAACTGCAAAAGCGTCCCGTTCGTCGCTGAACCTGCGCTGAACAAATGCCGGCCGCGCCTCGCGACAAACCGAGCCGATCATCTATGATCGGTTCGTGCGTGTTCTTTTCTTTATCGAGCCTTTTCCATGAATCAGAACGCTGAATATTCCGCGGTCAACGATGCCGTGCGCGGGCAGTTTTTTCGCAAAGTCTGGGCGATGATCACGCCTTATTGGCAAAGCGAAGAGAAGGTCAAGGCCTGGACACTACTGATCGCGGTGATCGCGTTGTCGTTGATCAGCGTGGGGCTCTCGGTGTGGTTCAACACCTGGTACAAGGACTTCTACAACGCTCTGCAGAAGAAGGACGAAGCCGCGTTCTGGCAGCTGATTCTGTATTTCTGCGGGATTGCGGCGGTGGCGATCATCGGTGCCGTTTACCGGCTCTATCTGACGCAGATGCTGACCATCCGCTGGCGTGCCTGGCTCACGGAAAAGCATTTCGCCCGCTGGCTCGGCAACAAGAATTACTACCAGCTGGAGCAGGGCGGTTACACCGATAACCCGGACCAGCGGATTTCCGAAGACCTCAACAACTTCACCTCCAATACCCTGGAGCTGGGCATCGGTTTGCTGCGCAACATTGTCAGCCTGGTGTCGTTCTCGATCATTCTGTGGGGCGTGTCGGGCAGTATCGAAGTGTTCGGTTTCACCATCCCCGGCTACATGTTCTGGTGTGTGCTGGTGTATGCCGTGATCGGTAGCTGGCTGACGCATCTGATCGGTCGTCGCCTGATCGGCCTGAACAACCAACAACAACGCTTTGAAGCCGACCTGCGTTTCTCCATGGTACGGGTTCGCGAAAATGCCGAGACCATTGCCCTGTACAACGGCGAACCCAATGAAAATCGTCGCTTGAGCCACCGCTTCGGGCTGGTCTGGCACAACTTCTGGGACATCATGAAGGTGTCCAAGCGTCTGACGTTCTTTACCGCAGGTTACCAACAGGCCGCCATCATCTTTCCGTTCATGGTCGCGGCCCCACGTTATTTCGCTGGCAAGATCGAACTCGGTGATCTGATGCAAATCAGTTCGGCGTTCGGCAATGTGCAGGAGAGTTTCAGCTGGTTTATCAGTGCGTACCAGAACCTCGCCTCATGGCGTGCCACTTGTGATCGTCTGCTGAGTTTCCGTCAGGCCATGACCGACAACGAAGAGCGCGCGCCGGCCATCGACGTACAGAATCAGGGTAATGGGTTGAAGATTCACAACCTGGGCCTCGATCTGGCGGACGGTCGGCATCTGCTGACCAATGCCGACATGACCGTGGAGGAGGGCGAGCGCGTGATGCTCAGCGGCCGTTCCGGCAGCGGCAAGTCCACGTTGCTGCGAGCGATGGGGCATTTGTGGCCAACAGGCCATGGCAGCATTCGTCTGCCGGCGGCGCGCTATTTGTTCCTGCCGCAAAAGCCTTATCTGCCGATTGGCACGCTGCGCGAGGTGCTGAGTTATCCACAGCCTGGCGAGACCTATCCGCAGGAACGCTACGTACATGTGCTGGAAACCTGTCGTTTGCCACACCTGGTTTCGCGCCTGGATGAAGCGAATCACTGGCAACGCATGCTTTCGCCGGGCGAACAGCAACGTCTGGCCTTTGCCCGTGCGCTGCTTTATGCACCGCAATGGCTGTACATGGACGAAGCGACTTCGGCGATGGATGAAGAGGATGAAGCTTCGCTGTATCAGGCGTTGATCGATGAGATTCCGGGGCTCAGCATCGTCAGCGTCGGGCATCGCAGCAGCCTGAAACGCTTCCATCCACGGCATGTGCGCATCGATAACGGCCATCTGGTGGACCAGACCGTAACCGCCTGAGCACCCCCGCCCCTGTAGGAGCGAGGCTTGCCCGCGAAGGCCGTTATGCGGTTTGTAATTAAGACCGCGTCATCGTTCTTCGCGGGCAAGCCTCGCTCCTACAAAGGGGTGATGGTGATCGTACAACCGCGTTGAGCTATGATGCGGTTTCAGCCGAATTTTTCGAGACAGACGTTCACCATGGAAAACCCGATCGACGCACCACGCCTCCCTCGCAAGCGCCGCAGCCTCGCACAGGAATTGGTGACGGTGCTGTCCGAGCAGATCCGCGATGGTCACCTCAAGCGCGGCGACAAATTGCCCACCGAGTCGGCGATCATGGATGCCCATGGCGTCAGCCGCACCGTGGTGCGCGAGGCGATTTCCCGTTTGCAGGCGGCCGGGCAGGTGGAAACCCGCCACGGCATCGGCACCTTCGTGCTCGATACACCGAGCCCGAGCGGTTTCCGTATCGACCCGGCGACGGTGGTGACGCTGCGTGATGTGCTGGCGATTCTGGAGCTGCGTATCAGCCTCGAAGTGGAATCCGCGGGGCTTGCTGCGCAACGTCGCAGCCCTGAGCAGTTGGCGTTGATGCGCGCCGCCCTGGACGCCTTGAACGAAAGCGCGGCCCACGCCAGCGATGCCGTGGCCTCGGACTTCCAGTTCCACCTGCAAATCGCGCTGTCGACCGGCAACCGCTACTTCACCGACATCATGACCCATCTGGGCACCAGCATCATTCCGCGTACGCGCCTCAACTCTGCGCGCCTGGCCCATGACGACCAACAGCACTACATGAGTCGCCTGAGCCGTGAGCACGAAGAGATTTACGATGCGATCGCACGCCAGGATTCCGATGCGGCGCGGGCGGCGATGCGCTTGCATCTGACGAACAGCCGCGAGCGGCTGCGTCATGCGCATGAAGAGGCTGAGGCGCAGCGGGGTTAATATTTCAACCCGGGTTACGGGTTGTCCGAGAGACCGCCATCGCCGGCAAGCCGGCTCCTACAGGAACTGTGTCGTACGCAAATTTTGTGTACGACGAAGAACCTGTAGGAGCTGGCTTGCCAGCGATGGCGGTCAGTGGCCGTTACACCACAGCGCAGCCAGCACGAAGAATCGAACGATCCACCCTCACCGCCAACCGACCTGCACCGGGCTTGGCATCGAACACCACTTCCCCATGCTTACCCACCACCGCTTTGGCAATGGCCTTGCCATCAGCCAGCAATTCCAGCGGCGCACCCTTCAGCGAATCGCCCGAAGCCAATTCCAGTTTCAGTTTGATAGTCATCATCGATCTCCTTATCAGGCCACGTTGCCAGTCGGGTTGTAGTCCTTGAGCAGCAGGTAAGTGCTCCAGCCCCACCAGTCATCGACGGTGGCGGTGTCATTCAGGTTATTGACGTCCTTGCGCCGCAACACCTTGTTGCCCTCGACCTTGAACAGCGGCGAGAAATTGCCCGTCGGGTTCAGTACCGCTTGCAGGTCAGGCAGTTTTTTCAATGCCGCGAAACTGCCGGGCGACGGGGCGATGCCGCTGAGGTACGTCGCGAAAATTTCATCCGCCGACACCTGGACCGCTAGATTGACCTGGACGCGATTGGCGCTGTCGATTGCATCGAAGTAGCGCTTGTCGCCATAAGCGTGCCATTGAACGCCGTCACCGTTGCGCACATTGAGGCCGAACTTGCTGTCTTCGTCGTGCATGAAGCGGGTAATCAACGAGCCCAGGTCACTCGGCGTGACCACCGCTGCCAACTGTTTGCGCGGCACCCGCAGGTGGCCGGCGGAAAACAGGTCGGTCAGGTAGTGATCGGCGAAAGCGTTCATCGCGTAAGCCAGTTCCAGCGACGCGTCATCGCCACTGTTATGGGCGACCACCGCTTGTTGCAATGCCGCCGTATGCCCGGCGATGTAGGCCAACAGTGCCCACTCGGCGAAGTGGTCAGCGTTGTTGGCGGCCAGTTTCAGGTAGCGGCCCAATGGATACAGGGCCGAGACGAAACTGCCGCCGCCGGTGATCTTGTTCCACTCTTCCGACAACGTATCACCCAATGCGTCATACGCCTCGTGGGGCTGTTTGCCGTCCTTTATCGCCTGTTTAACCGCGGCGATTTCCTTCTGCATGACTCCGAGGATCAGCTTCGCTTCGGCATTTGACGCCGGCAGCACCGCCAGGGAATTGAAGGCCTCGGTAAAGCGCTGGATCCGGTCGGCAGCGGTTGCGCCTTCGCTGACCGGTTTGTCCGGGATTCCATAGAAATCACCGCCCAGTGCAACAACCTGCCCATACGTCAGGGCCAGGCCGTTAGGCAAATGCAACTCGACCTGCGAGGCTGTTATCGCCGGTGCATCTTTGGCGAAACGCAGCAGCGTGTTGTCGCCGATGGCGGTGTGTTCACCACCTTCGAACCTCAGCTGTGGCTTGCCTTTCAAGGCGTTGCCGAATGCAGGGGCGGATGGCTGGTGGGTGTCGGTTTGGTGCTCGTCGAGGCGCAGGACCAGATGGTCATTACCCGTAATGGCGATGCCGTTCTCGGTGAACAGATCATCCAGACCGGCAATGACCTGTTTTGGTTTTTCCTGAGTTTTTGTGTGTAGACCTGACATTTCTATCTCCTTGATATGTCGTCGGTATGTTTCAAGATAACTGTATGTATATACAGTTGTTCAGAGCATAGAGGAGATCTTTCCTACGTCAAGAAAATACTTTTCCGACGCATAAATTTTGGGTGCGGCGATGAAATGCAGTTGACGGTTGTTTTTTAAGTTGTACGATGACCTACAACTTCGGCGCAGGCTGAACGGTTTTCTCACACACACATAAACAAACGTTGCTACCCAGGGTGTTCGAATAATGAATCCACAAGAACTGAAGTCCATCCTCTCTTCCGGTCTGTTGTCTTTCCCGGTTACCGATTTCAATGCTCAGGGCGACTTCAATCGCGCGGGCTACATCAAGCGTCTCGAATGGCTGGCCCCATACGGCGCCTCGGCTCTGTTCGCCGCAGGCGGCACCGGTGAGTTCTTCTCCCTGGCGGCCAGCGAATATTCGGAAATCATCAAGACTGCCGTCGACACCTGCGAAACCAGCGTGCCGATTCTGGCCGGCGTTGGCGGTTCGACCCGTCAAGCCATCGAATACGCACAGGAAGCCGAGCGTCTGGGCGCCAAAGGCCTGTTGCTGCTGCCGCACTACCTGACCGAAGCCAGCCAGGACGGCGTTGCCGCCCACGTTGAAGCCGTGTGCAAATCGGTGAAGATCGGCGTGGTGGTTTACAACCGTAACGTCTGCCGCCTGACCGCGCCGCTGCTGGAACGCCTGGCCGAACGCTGCCCGAACCTGATCGGCTACAAGGATGGCCTGGGCGATATCGAGTTGATGGTGTCGATCCGTCGTCGCCTCGGTGATCGTTTCAGCTACCTGGGTGGTTTGCCGACCGCCGAAGTCTACGCCGCTGCCTACAAGGCCTTGGGCGTACCGGTTTACTCCTCGGCGGTGTTCAACTTCATCCCGAAAACCGCGATGGATTTCTACCACGCCATCGCTCGCGAAGATCACGCCACCGTCGGCAAGATCATCGACGACTTCTTCCTGCCGTACCTGGACATCCGTAACCGCAAATCCGGTTACGCGGTGAGCATCGTCAAGGCGGGTGCAAAAATTGCCGGCTATGACGCAGGTCCTGTGCGTGCGCCGCTGACCGATCTGACCGGCGAAGAGTACGAAATGCTCGCCGCGCTGATCGACAAGCAAGGTGCGCAGTAACACACCCGATTAAACAAGGCCGCTGAGCAATCAGCGGCCTTTTGCGTGAGGAGATTGTTGTGGCTGATACAAAGCGTTTTGATAACTACATCAACGGTGAATGGGTTGCCGGCAGTGAATACTGCGCCAACATCAACCCGTCCGAACTGACCGACACCATCGGTGAATACGCCAAGGCTGATCTGGCCCAGGTCCACGCCGCCATCGACGCCGCTCGCGCTGCGTTCCCGGCCTGGTCGACCTCGGGCATTCAAGCCCGCCACGACTCGCTGGATAAAGTCGGTACTGAAATCCTCGCTCGCCGCGAAGAGCTCGGCACCTTGCTGGCTCGGGAAGAGGGCAAGACCCTGCCTGAAGCCATCGGCGAAGTGACCCGCGCCGGTAACATCTTCAAGTTCTTCGCCGGTGAAACCCTGCGTCTGTCCGGCGACTACTTGCCGTCGGTACGTCCGGGCGTCAACGTCGAAGTCACTCGCGAAGCCTTGGGCGTGGTCGGTCTGATCACCCCGTGGAACTTCCCGATCGCCATCCCTGCGTGGAAAATCGCCCCGGCCCTGGCCTACGGCAACTGCGTCGTGCTGAAACCGGCGGATCTGGTGCCGGGTTGCGCCTGGGCGCTGGCTGAAATCATCTCCCGCGCAGGCTTCCCGGCCGGCGTGTTCAACCTGGTGATGGGCAGCGGTCGCGTGGTTGGCGATGCAATGGTTCAGAGCCCGAAAGTCGATGGCATCAGCTTCACCGGTTCCGTCGGTGTCGGTCGTCAGATCGCCGTCAGCTGCGTGTCGCGCCAGGCCAAGGTTCAGCTGGAAATGGGCGGCAAGAACCCGCAGATCATTCTCGACGACGCCGACCTCAAGCAAGCGGTCGAACTGTCGGTACAGAGCGCGTTCTACTCCACCGGCCAGCGTTGCACCGCTTCCAGCCGCTTCATCGTCACTGCCGGCATCCACGACAAGTTCGTCGAAGCGATGGCCGAGCGCATGAAGTCGATCAAGGTCGGCCACGCGCTGAAAACCGGCACCGACATTGGACCGGTGGTCTCGCAAGCTCAGCTTGAACAGGACATGAAGTACATCGACATCGGCCAGTCCGAAGGTGCACGTCTGGTCAGCGGCGGCGGTCTGGTGACCTGCGACACCGAAGGCTACTACCTCGCGCCTACGCTGTTTGCCGACAGCGAAGCGGCGATGCGCATCAGTCGCGAAGAGATCTTCGGCCCGGTGGCCAACATCGTTCGCGTGGCGGATTACGACGCTGCACTGGCCATGGCCAACGACACCGAATTCGGTCTGTCGGCGGGCATCGCCACCACGTCGCTGAAGTACGCCAACCACTTCAAACGCCACTCCCAGGCCGGGATGGTGATGGTCAACCTGCCGACGGCGGGCGTGGATTACCACGTTCCATTCGGTGGGCGTAAAGGTTCATCCTATGGTTCCCGCGAGCAAGGTCGCTACGCGCAAGAGTTCTACACGGTTGTGAAGACCTCCTACATCGGTTCCTGATTCACGCAATACCTGTGGGAGCTGGCCTGCCAGCGATGGCATCACCGCGGTGTGACTGACATACCGAAGTGTCCGCATCGCTGGCAGGCCAGCTCCCACAAAAAACAAAACCGTTATTACCCGCATAAAAATAATCAGTGGGAGTACATCTACATGCAAGCGACCAAGCCGACCCACGTCCGCTATTTGATTTTGCTCATGCTTTTTCTGGTGACCACGATCAACTACGCCGACCGGGCAACCATCGCAATCGCCGGCTCCAGCCTGCAAAAAGACCTCGGCATCGACGCGGTCACCCTCGGTTACATCTTCTCCGCATTCGGTTGGGCCTACGTGGCCGGGCAAATTCCCGGTGGCTGGCTGCTGGACCGTTTCGGCTCGAAAAAAATCTATGCGCTGAGCATTTTCACCTGGTCATTGTTCACCGTGCTGCAGGGCTATGTCGGCGAGTTCGGCATGTCCACGGCAGTGGTTGCGCTGTTCATGCTGCGCTTCCTGGTGGGCCTGGCCGAAGCGCCATCCTTCCCCGGTAACGCACGCATCGTGGCCGCCTGGTTCCCGACCGCTGAACGCGGCACCGCCTCGGCGATCTTCAACTCGGCGCAATACTTTGCCACCGTGTTGTTCGCACCGCTGATGGGCTGGATCGTCTACAGCTTCGGCTGGCAGCACGTGTTCATCGTGATGGGCGTGATCGGCATCATCTTCTCGGGCATCTGGCTGAAGGTGATCTACAGCCCGCGCCAGCACCCGATGATCAACGACGCCGAGTTCAAACACATCGCCGACAACGGCGGCATGGTCGACATGGACCAGGACAAAGGCAAAGGCAAAAAAAGCGACGGTCCGAAGTGGGACTACATCCGCCAGTTGCTGACCAACCGCATGATGCTCGGCGTGTACCTGGGCCAATACTGCATCAACGGCATCACCTACTTCTTCCTGACCTGGTTCCCGGTGTACCTGGTGCAAGAACGCGGCATGACCATCCTCAAGGCCGGTTTCATCGCCTCGTTGCCGGCGATCTGCGGTTTCATCGGTGGTGTGCTCGGCGGGGTGATTTCCGACTACCTGCTGCGCAAGGGCCATTCACTGACCTTCGCTCGCAAGGCGCCGATCATCGCGGGCTTGCTGGTTTCCAGCAGCATCGTGGCTTGCAACTATGTCGATGTTGAATGGATGGTCGTCGGCTTCATGGCCTTGGCATTCTTCGGCAAAGGCGTGGGTGCACTGGGTTGGGCCGTGGTGTCCGACACCTCGCCAAAACAGATCGCCGGTCTCAGCGGTGGCCTGTTCAACACCTTCGGCAACATCGCGTCGATTACCACGCCGATCGTCATCGGCTACATCATCAGCTCCACCGGTTCGTTCAAGTGGGCGCTGGTGTTTGTCGGTTGCAACGCACTGGTTGCAGTGTTCAGCTACCTGGTGATCGTTGGCCCGATCAAACGTGTGGTGCTCAAAGAGCCACCGGTCAGCGGCCCTGAAACAAACAACAAATTGTCACAAGCGCATTCCTGAGGAGCGGCGTCATGCAGTTGATTGAACATTCCGACTCGCCGCGCTACATCCGTCTGCACGAGCGAGACAACGTCGTGATCGTGGTCAACGATCAGGGCGTGCCGGCGGGCACCGAGTTTCCCGATGGCCTGGTCACCGTGGACTTCGTGCCGCAGAGCCACAAGGTCACCCTCGAGGACATTCCCGAGGGCGGTCAGGTGATTCGTTACGGCCAGACCATTGGCTACGCGTTGCAGCCGATTCCGCGCGGCAGTTGGGTCAAGGAAGATCAACTGCGCATGCCCACCGCGCCACCGCTGGACAGCTTGCCGCTGTCCACCGAAGTGCCGGCGGCGCAGGCACCGCTGGAAGGCTTTACGTTCGAGGGTTATCGCAACGCCGACGGCACCGTCGGCACGCGCAACATTCTCGGGATTACCACCACGGTGCAGTGCGTCACCGGCGTTCTGGATCATGCGGTCAAGCGCATCAAGGACGAGTTGCTGCCCAAGTATCCGAACGTCGATGACGTGGTCGCGTTGACTCACAGCTACGGCTGCGGCGTGGCAATCACCGCGACGGATGCGTACATCCCGATCCGCACCGTGCGTAACCTGGCGCGCAACCCGAACCTGGGCGGCGAAGCGCTGGTGATCAGTCTGGGCTGCGAGAAATTGCAGGCCGGGCAGGTGATGCACGAGAACGACAGCTCGGTGGATTTGAGCGATCCGTGGCTGTATCGCTTGCAGGATTCGAGTCACGGTTTCACCGAAATGATCGAGCAGATCATGGCCCTGGCCGAGACCCGTTTGAAGAAGCTCGATCAACGTCGCCGGGAAACCGTGCCGGCGTCCGAACTGATTCTCGGCATGCAGTGTGGTGGCAGCGATGCGTTCTCCGGCATCACCGCCAACCCGGCGCTGGGTTACGCCTCTGACCTGTTGCTGCGCGCCGGTGCGACGGTGATGTTTTCCGAAGTCACCGAAGTGCGCGACGCGATTTACCTGCTGACGTCCCGCGCCGAAACCGAGGAAGTCGCTCAGGAACTGGTGCGGGAAATGGACTGGTACGACCGTTACCTGGCCAAGGGTGAAGCGGATCGCAGCGCCAACACCACGCCGGGCAACAAGAAGGGCGGGTTGTCGAACATTGTCGAGAAGTCCCTTGGGTCGATCGTCAAATCCGGCAGCAGCGCGATCAACGGCGTGCTGGGTCCTGGCGAGCGCTTCAAGCGCAAAGGCCTGATTTTCTGCGCGACCCCGGCCAGCGATTTTGTCTGCGGGACGTTGCAACTGGCGGCCGGGATGAACCTGCACGTGTTCACCACCGGGCGTGGCACGCCGTATGGCCTGGCGATGGCGCCAGTGGTGAAGGTGTCGACCCGGACCGAACTGGCGCAGCGCTGGCCGGACCTGATCGACATCGATGCCGGGCGGATTGCGACTGGACGGGCGTCGATCGAGGATCTCGGGTGGGAGTTGTTTCACTACTACCTGGACGTGGCCAGCGGGAAGAAACAGACGTGGTCGGAGCGGCACAAGCTGCATAACGACATTACCCTGTTCAACCCGGCGCCGATCACGTAAGACCGCGTCATCGTTCTTCGCGGGCAAGTCGGGTCGCCGCACCGCTCGCTCCTACAGGTCCGGTGATCTTCTGTAGGAGCGAGGCTTGCCCGCGAAGGCTTTCTACCAGACGCCAACGTCTTGGGTGGCTTATCATTAGCCCCCTAACGACGCCCACCCAAGGTGACCCCCGGCATGCTGGCTATCTTCCTCGAAACCCTGAACATCACCGCGCCGGTGTTTGCCATGCTGTTTCTGGGCGTGCTGCTCAAGCGCATCAACTGGATCAACGACAATTTCATCCACACAGCGTCGGCTCTGGTGTTCAACGTCACCATGCCGGCGTTGCTGTTTCTGGGCATCCTGCATGCCGACTTGCACGCCGCGCTGCAACCGTCGCTGCTGATCTATTTTTCGATTGCCACGCTGGTCAGCTTCGCCATCGCCTGGGGCTGGGCGATCTGGAAGTGCCCGCGTGAAGACCGCGGGATTTACACCCAGGGTGCGTTTCGCGGCAACAACGGCGTTATCGGCCTCGCGCTGGCAGCGAGCATGTACGGCGATTACGGAATTTCCCTCGGCGCGATTCTCGCGGCACTGGTGATCCTGTTTTACAACACGCTGTCGACCATTGTGCTGGCGGTGTACAGCCCGGTGATCAAGTCCGACCCGTGGAGTATCTGCAAAAGCGTGATGAACAACCCGCTGATCATCAGCGTGTTTGCGGCGGCGCCGTTTGCATATTTCAATATTGTCTTGCCGGGCTGGCTGGAGAAGTCCGGGCAGTACCTGGCGCAAACCACGTTGCCCTTGGCGTTGATCTGCATCGGCGGCACGCTGTCGCTGGCGGCGATGCGCAAAAGCGGCAACATGGCGCTCAGCTCCAGCCTGGTGAAGATGATCGGCCTGCCGGTGCTGGCGACGCTGGGCGCATGGCTCTGGGGTTTTCGCGGGGCGGAGTTGGGGATTCTGTTCCTGTACTTCGGCAGCCCGACCGCGGCGGCCAGTTTTGTCATGGCGCGTCAGGCCGATGGCAATCATGAGCTGGCGGCGGCGATCATTGTGATCACCACGCTGATGGCGGCGGTGACCACCAATATCGGGATCTTTTTGTTGCAGTGGGGTGGGTGGATCTAGCTTCAGATTCTCTGTGCGCTTTAGATCCATTCGCGGGCAAGCCTCGCTCCTACAGGTTCGGTGATCTTCTGTAGGAGCGAGGCTTGCCCGCGAAAGCGGCGGACCTGCTTACTCCGGCTTCTGATAGCTATCGATCACTTCCTGCGCCGCCCGAAACGCATCGATCGCCGCCGGCACACCGGCATACACCGCGCAATGCAGCAGTGCCTCGCGGATCTCTTCCACGGTGCAGCCATTGTTCAGTGCGCCGCGCACGTGGCCTTTCAATTCCTGCGGGCACTTCAACGCGGTCAGCGCGGCGAGGGTGATCAGGCTGCGGGTTTTCAGCGGCAACCCTTCGCGACTCCACACACTGCCCCAGGCGTGTTCATTGACGAAATCCTGCAACGGCTGGGTGAACTCGGTGGCATTGCCCAATGCGCGATCGACGAACGCGTCGCCCATCACTTGGCGGCGGACTTCAACGCCGGTTTTTTTATTGTCGGTCATGGCAATTCCTTCTTGTGGTGTTGGCGACGCCAGGCGCGCAGCGACGTGAACAGCAAAAACGCCAACAGCGCCGGCAGGACGAAAAACAGCATCAGGTGTTCAAGCTTGCCGGCCAGCGGCATGCCGGTGGTGAACGACACCACGTGCAGGCCGTAAGCCAGGTACAAACCCAAAAACAGCAGACCTTCGGCGCGGGTCACCCGGTAGCCGGAATAGAACACCGGCAGGCACAGCGCCGCGACGCCGAGCATCACCGGCAAGTCGAAATCCAGCGCGTTGGGCGAGACTGACAGCGGCGACGGCGCGATCAGTGCGGTAACGCCCAGCACGCCCAACAGGTTGAACAGGTTGCTGCCGATCACGTTGCCTACGGCGATGTCGCGCTGGCCGCGCAATGCCGCGATCAACGAGGTCGCCAGTTCCGGCAGGGAGGTGCTGACGGCGACGATTGTCAGGCCGATGATCCGTTCCGACAGCCCCAGGTCCGTGGCGACCGACACCGCGGCGCCCAGCAGCAAATGCCCGGCGTAGATCAGCATCGCCAGGCCCGCGACGATCATCAGCAGGCTGCTGAACCACGGAACTTCAGGGCCTTCATGCGGGCTCGTTTGTGGGCGCGCCGAATGCCGCGACTGGCGCAGCAGCAGGCCCAGATACACCATCAGCGCCGCCAATAGCAGGACGCCGTCGACCCGGGTCAGTTCTTCATTCCATGCCAGGACGAACACCAGCAGGCTGGCGCCGATCATCAGTGGAATATCCAGGCGCACCAGTTGCCGCGAGACCCGCAGCGGGATGATCAGCGCCGAAAGCCCGAGGGTGACGAGGATGTTGAAGATGCTGCTGCCGATCACGCTGCCGACGGCGATGTCGGCGTTCTGCGCCAGCGTGGCTTGCAGGCTGACGGCCATCTGTGGTGCGCTGCTGCCGAGGGCGACGATGGTCAGGCCGATGATCAACGGTCGAACGTGCAGTCGCGCGGCCACGCGCACGGCGGCGCGCACCATCAGTTCGGCACCGGCGATCAGTAGAACCAGGCCGCTGAGCAGTTCAATCACGCTGAGCAGGGGTAAGTCGGCAAGTCCGAAAATGGTCGGGGCTCCGTGAGTCAGTCGAGGGCTTGCACGCGAACCCGTGCGGTGCCGCTTTTGATCATGCCCAGTTGCTCGGCGGCTTCGTGAGACAAGTCGATCAGGCGCCCGCGAGTGTGCGGCCCGCGATCATTGATGCGGACTACACAGGATTTGTCGTTTTTCAGATTGGTGACCTTCACCCGCGTACCAAAGGGTAGTTGGCGGTGGGCAGCGGTCATGGAATTTTTGTCGAAACGTTCACCACTGGCGGTGCGTTTGCCCTGGTGTTTGGCGCCGTAGTAGGACGCCACGCCTGTCTGGTCGTAACCGTGAGGATCGACGACATCGGTGCTGGCGCAACCGGCCAGTAAAGACAACAGGGCGCAGGCCCCCAGTAGACGTTTCATTGTAAAGCTCCCACAAACAACTGTAGGAGCGAGCCTGCTCGCGATGGTGTGTCAGCTACATCAATGTCGACTGACACACCATCGCGAGCAAGCTTGCTCCTACAAGGATTTGAGCCAGGCGTAACATCTGGCTCCATGCTCATCAGCCTTCGAGCTTGCTTTTCAGCAGTTCGTTGACCTGTTGCGGGTTGGCCTTGCCTTTGGAGGCTTTCATGGCCTGGCCGACGAAGAAGCCGAACATCTTGCCGCGTTTGGCTTCGTCTGCCGCGCGGTATTGTTCGACTTGCTCGGCGTTGGCCGCGAGCATTTCGTCCAGCACCGCCGAGATCGCGCCGGTATCGGTCACTTGCTTCAAGCCGCGCTTGTCGATGATCTCGTCTGCGCTGCCTTCGCCATTGGCCATCGCTTCAAACACCACTTTGGCGATCTTGCCGGAGATGGTGTTGTCCTTGATGCGCAGCAGCATGCCGCCCAGTTGCTCGGCCGAAACCGGCGACTGATCGATGTCCAGGCCTTGTTTGTTCAACAGGCTGCCCAGTTCAACCATGACCCAGTTGGCCGCCAGTTTGGCGTCGCCGCCAATGCTCGCGACTTTCTCGAAGTAATCGGCTTGCTCGCGGCTGGTGGCCAGGACGCTGGCGTCGTAGACCGACAGACCGAACTGCTCCTGGAAACGCTCGCGTTTCTGCGGTGGCAATTCCGGCAGGGTGGCGCGCACGTCGTCGAGGAACGAGTTCTCGATGACCACCGGCAGCAGGTCCGGATCGGGGAAGTAACGGTAGTCGTTGGCTTCCTCTTTGCTGCGCATCGGACGGGTTTCGTCCTTGTTCGGGTCGTACAGGCGAGTCTGCTGGATCACCTTGCCGCCGTCTTCGATCAGTTCGATCTGACGCTGCACTTCGGTGTTGATCGCCTTCTCGATGAAGCGGAACGAGTTGACGTTCTTGATCTCGCAACGCGTGCCGAACTCAGCCTGGCCTTTCGGACGGATCGACACGTTGCAGTCGCAACGCAGCGAACCTTCGGCCATGTTGCCGTCGCAGATGCCCAGGTAGCGCACCAGCGCGTGGACAGCCTTGACGTAAGCCACGGCTTCCTTGGCGCTGCGCATGTCCGGCTCGGAAACGATTTCCAGCAGCGGCGTGCCGGCGCGGTTCAGGTCGATGCCGGTGGCACCGTTGAACTCTTCGTGCAGGCTTTTACCGGCGTCTTCTTCCAGGTGCGCGCGGGTGATGCCAACGCGTTTGACCGTACCGTCTTCAAGGGCGATGTCCAGGTGGCCCTTGCCGACAATCGGCAATTCCATCTGGCTGATCTGGTAGCCCTTGGGCAGGTCCGGGTAGAAATAGTTTTTGCGGGCGAACACGTTGTGCTGGCCGATCTCGGCATCGATAGCGAGGCCGAACATCACGGCCATGCGCACCGCTTCCTGGTTCAGCACTGGCAAGACGCCAGGCATGCCGAGGTCAACCAGGCTGGCCTGGGTGTTCGGCTCGGAACCGAAAGTGGTGGAGCTACCGGAAAAGATTTTCGACCGGGTGGTGAGCTGGGTATGAATCTCCAGCCCGATCACGACTTCCCATTGCATGTGTTTCTCCTCAGAAGCCGGTTGGGGTGCGGGTGTGCCAGTCAGTGTTCAACTGATACTGATGGGCAACGTTCAACAGGCGACCTTCCTGGAAATACGGGGCGAGCAGTTGCACGCCGACCGGCAGGCCATCGACGAAACCGGCGGGCATGGACAAGCCCGGCAGGCCGGCGAGGTTGGCGGTGATGGTGTAGACGTCTTCCAGGTAGGCAGCGACCGGGTCGCTGCTCTTGGCGCCAAGCTTCCAGGCCGGGTTCGGCGTGGTTGGGCCGAGGATGATGTCGACTTCATTGAAAGCCGCCATGAAGTCGTTTTTCACCAGGCGACGAATCTTCTGCGCCTTCAGGTAGTAGGCGTCGTAGTAGCCGGCCGACAGCGCGTAGGCGCCGACCATGATCCGGCGCTGCACTTCTGCACCGAAACCTTCGCCACGGGAACGCTTGTACAGGTCTTCCAGGTTTTTCGGGTCCTCGCAGCGATAGCCGAAACGCACGCCGTCGAAACGCGACAGGTTGGAAGACGCTTCTGCCGGGGCGATCACGTAGTACGCAGGAATCGCGTGCTGCATGTTCGGCAGGCTGATTTCCTTGATCACGGCACCGAGCTTTTCCAGCTCCTTGATGCTGTTCTGGATCAACTCGGCGATACGCGGGTCGAGACCGGCGCTGAAGTATTCCTTCGGCACACCGATGCGCAGGCCTTTCAGCGAATCGTTGAGGCTGGCGCTGTAATCCGGCACGGGCTCGTCGATGCTGGTGGAGTCATTGCTGTCGAAACCGGCCATGCCTTGCAGCAGGATCGCGCAGTCTTCGGCAGTGCGCGCCAGCGGGCCGCCCTGATCGAGGCTGGACGCGTAAGCGATCATGCCCCAGCGCGAAACGCGACCGTAGGTCGGTTTCAGGCCGGTGAGGTTGGTGAACGCGGCCGGCTGGCGGATCGAGCCGCCGGTGTCGGTGGCGGTCGCGGCTGGCAACAGACGAGCGGCAACGGCCGCCGCCGAACCACCGGACGAACCGCCCGGCACGTGTTCCAGGTTCCACGGGTTTTTCACCGCGCCGTAGTAGCTCGACTCGTTGGCCGAACCCATGGCGAATTCGTCCATGTTGGTCTTGCCCAGGGTCACCGCGCCGGCGGCTGCCAGTTTGGCGACGACGGTGGCGTCGTACGGTGCCTTGAAGTTGTCGAGCATCTTCGAGCCGCAGCTGGTGCGCACGCCCTGGGTGCAGAACAGGTCTTTATGGGCGATCGGCGCGCCGAGCAGGGCGCCGCTCTCACCATTGGCACGGCGTGCGTCAGCGGCTTTCGCCTGCTGGAGCGCCAGGTCTTCGGTGAGGCTGATGAAACTGTTGAGCTGTGGATCGAGCTGGGCGATGCGCGCCAGCAGGACTTTGGTCAGCTCTTCGGAAGAAAACTTTTTATCGGCGAGTCCGCGGGCGATCTCGGCCAGAGTCAATTGATGCATTGCAGGCTCTTTCCCTTTAGTCGATGACTTTCGGAACCAGGTACAGGCCGTTTTCGACCGCTGGTGCGATGGACTGATAGGCCTCGCGATGATTGGTCTCGGTCACGACGTCTGCACGCAGGCGCTGGCTGGCTTCCAGTGGGTGGGCGAGCGGCTCGATACCGTCGGTATTGACCGCCTGCATTTCGTCGACCAGTCCCAGAATGCTGTTCAGGGCCGAAGTGATGTGTGGAAGATCGGCATCATTGAGGCCCAGACAGGCCAGATGAGCGATTTTTTCCACGTCGGAGCGTTCAAGCGTCATGGGATTCTCCAGTGGAAGGAAAACAGAACGGATGCTATCCGTGTGTTAGATTGTCGGAACACTACCGCATTTCTACGGTCATAAGGCCGCGATTGTGGGGGTTGGTGCACAGAAAAGCGGCCAATTTAACATATTGGCGCCTTGCCCAAAATCCCTGTCGTTGTTAGAGTTTGCCGCACTTTTTTACCCACGCGTTGCCTAGGGTCCCTTTCCCATGTTCAAGAAACTGCGTGGCATGTTTTCCAGCGATCTTTCCATTGACCTGGGCACTGCCAACACCCTTATTTACGTGCGCGAGCGCGGAATCGTCCTGAATGAGCCATCGGTTGTGGCTATTCGGACACACGGTAACCAGAAAAGTGTCGTTGCTGTCGGCACCGAGGCCAAGCGCATGCTCGGCCGTACGCCGGGCAACATTGCCGCCATTCGTCCGATGAAGGATGGCGTCATTGCCGACTTCAGCGTCTGCGAAAAGATGCTGCAATACTTTATCAACAAGGTTCACGAAAACAGCTTCCTGCAGCCTAGCCCTCGTGTGCTGATCTGCGTTCCGTGCAAATCCACTCAGGTTGAGCGTCGTGCCATCCGTGAATCGGCCCTTGGTGCCGGCGCACGTGAAGTGTTCCTGATTGAAGAGCCGATGGCGGCTGCGATCGGTGCCGGCCTGCCGGTTGAAGAAGCACGCGGTTCGATGGTGGTGGATATCGGTGGTGGTACCACTGAAATCGCACTGATCTCCCTGAACGGTGTGGTTTACGCCGAATCCGTACGGGTTGGCGGCGACCGCTTCGACGAAGCGATCATCACCTACGTGCGTCGCAACTACGGCAGCCTGATCGGCGAATCCACCGCCGAGCGCATCAAACAGGAAATCGGTACTGCCTACCCGGGCGGCGAAGTTCGCGAAGTCGACGTTCGCGGCCGTAACCTGGCCGAAGGCGTTCCACGCGCATTCACCCTGAACTCCAATGAAGTGCTGGAAGCTCTGCAAGAGTCCCTGGCCACTATCGTTCAGGCTGTTAAAAGCGCACTGGAGCAATCGCCTCCGGAGCTGGCTTCCGACATCGCCGAGCGTGGCCTGGTACTGACCGGTGGTGGCGCCTTGCTGCGTGACCTCGACAAGTTGCTGGCCCAGGAAACCGGTCTGCCGGTGATCGTTGCCGAAGACCCGCTGACCTGCGTTGCTCGCGGCGGTGGCCGCGCATTGGAAATGATGGATAAACACACCATGGATCTGCTGTCGAGCGAGTGATCGCCCGATGCAACTATGCTGTTGAGCGCGCAGGCGGCACTTTGCAGTGCTGCCTGTTTGCGTTTACCTTCTGTCAGTCTGTATCCAGGCCGGTCTGCCGTATGAATAAAGAAAACATTTGCCTGGGAGGAGCGGCTTATTAAACCGCTTTTCACCAAAGGGCCTTCACTGGGCGTGCGCTTGTTGGTGCTGGTCGTGCTATCGGTCGCGCTGATGGTGGTCGATGCCCGCTTCACACTGCTCAAGCCAGTGCGTAGCCAGATGTCGCTGGTGCTGATGCAGTCTTACTGGATCACCGACCTGCCGCAGCGGCTATGGCAAGGTGTGGCCAGCCAGTTTGGCAGCCGTACCGAGCTGGTCGCCGAAAACGAAAAACTCAAGACCGAAAACCTGCTGCTGCAGGGTCGCATGCAAAAGCTTGCCGCCCTCACCGAGCAGAACGTTCGGCTGCGCGAGTTGCTCAATTCCTCCGCGCTGGTCAACGAGAAGGTCGAAGTGGCCGAGTTGATCGGCATGGACCCCAACCCCTTCACCCATCGCATCATCATCAATAAAGGTGAGCGCGACGGTGTGGTCCTCGGTCAGCCGGTGCTCGATGCCCGTGGCCTGATGGGCCAGGTGGTCGAGTTGATGCCGTACACCTCCCGTGTGCTGTTGCTCACCGACACCACCCACAGCATCCCGGTGCAAGTGAACCGTAACGGACTGCGAGCGATTGCCAGCGGCACCGGCAACCCGGAACGTCTGGAACTGCGTCACGTGGCCGACACGGCGGACATCAAGGAAGGCGACTTGCTGGTCAGCTCCGGTCTCGGCCAGCGATTCCCGGCGGGTTACCCGGTGGCGACGGTCAAGGAAGTGATTCACGATTCCGGCCAGCCATTTGCCATTGTCCGCGCCGTGCCGACCGCTGCCTTGAACCGTAGCCGTTACCTGTTGCTGGTGTTCAGCGATACGCGTACACCGGAAGAGCGTGCAAACGACGCCGCTCAGGCTCAGGAAAACCTCGATGCGCAAGGCGGCGGGCCAATCATTCCCGCCACCGTGCCGAAACCTGCTGCGGTGATTGCACCTGCTGCTGCCGCCGCCGTTCCAGCGACTGCACCTGCTGCGACCCCGGCCAAGCCTGCTGCCACAACCCCGGTCAAACCCGCTGCCGCACACCCTGCCGCCGCCAAGCCGCCCGCGACTGCACCCGCCGCCAAACCACCGGCGACACAACCCGCTGTCGTGAAGCCCGCTGCCAAACCGCCTGTCTCTGCACCGGCTACCACTGGGGGAAGAGAATAATGGTCGGTGCTACCGCCTCCCGAAATGGCTGGATGATCTGGCTGACGTTCGCCATCGGCATGTTGCTCAGCGTTTCGCCGCTGCCGCAATTCATGGAAATCCTTCGCCCGCTATGGCTCGCCTTGCTGCTGGCGTTCTGGGCGTTGGCCCTGCCGCAGAAAGTCGGCATGGTCACCGCGTGGTGCCTGGGCCTGGCCGAAGATGTGCTTTACGGCACGCTGCTGGGCCAGAACGCACTGATCCTGACGCTTATCACGTTCCTGGTGCTGTCGCTGCAACAGCGGCTGCGGATGTTCCCGATGTGGCAACAGAGCCTGGTGATCCTGGTGATCTTCGGCCTCGCGCAGCTTGTTCAGCTGTGGCTCAGCGCCCTGACCGGCAATCGTCAGCCTACGCTGGCGCTGGTCTTGCCGGCACTGGTCAGCGCGTTGCTCTGGCCGTGGATCAGCTTCGGTTTGCGCGGTCTGCGTCGACGTTACAAAATTAACTGATTCGGTCAGGCATTTGCCCACACCATGACAAGGGAGTTGTCTTGATGAAACAGCTATTCCTCGCCTCAGGCTCGCCGCGTCGGCGTGAGCTGCTTACGCAGATCGGCGTGCCGTTCTCCGCCATCAGCGCGGACATCGATGAAACCCCTTTGAACCATGAATCGCCGTCGGCCTATGTCGAGCGTCTTGCGCGCGGCAAGGCTGAAGCCGGGCGTGGCGCGGTCGTGTCCGACGCCGATTTTTGCGTGCTGGGCGCTGATACCGCCGTAGTGCTCAACGGCAAAATTCTCGGCAAACCGGTGGACGAAGCCGACGCGTGCGCCATGCTTATGATGTTGGCAGGACAAGAACATGAAGTGCTGACCGCCATTGCCGTGCTTGACGGTGAGCGTTGCGAGTCTCGTGTTGTGCGCAGCCTGGTGCGTTTTCGCCCCATTGATCTCAATGAAGCGGCAGCCTACTGGGCCAGCGGCGAACCTCGGGACAAGGCGGGTGGCTATGGCATTCAAGGACTGGGCGCGGTGTTTGTCGCCGGGCTCAATGGCAGCTACTCGGCGGTGGTCGGATTGCCGCTGTGCGAAACCGCTGAGCTGCTTGGCCATTTCGGCATACCCTGTTGGCAAACCCTTAACGCGCGCTGAGCGTCGTACTGACAAGATGCGGCCATTATCGTGAACATGCCTGAACGAGACCCTGCCATGAGTGAAGAGATCCTGATCAACATCACGCCGATGGAATCGCGCGTGGCGGTGGTTGAAAACGGTGTCCTGCAAGAGGTCCACGTCGAACGCACGCAAAAACGCGGTATCGTCGGCAACATCTATAAAGGCAAAGTCGTGCGGGTGTTGCCGGGCATGCAGGCGGCATTCGTCGACATTGGTCTGGACCGCGCTGCGTTCATTCATGCCTCGGAAATTTCCCTGCGCGAAGGCCCTGCGGTCGAAAGCATCAGCGCGCTGGTTCATGAAGGCCAAAGCCTGGTCGTGCAAGTCACCAAGGACCCGATCGGTTCCAAAGGCGCGCGCCTGACCACACAACTATCAATACCTTCGCGTTATCTGGTGTACATGCCGCGTACCGCGCATGTCGGCATTTCCCTGAAGATCGAAGACGAAGCCGAGCGCGAGCGCCTCAAGCAAGTGGTCACCGATTGCGTGGCCACGGAAGGCATCAAGGAAGCCGGTGGTTTCATCCTGCGTACCGCCGCCGAAGGCGCCGGGGCCGATGAGATCCTCATGGACATCCGCTACCTGCGCCGGCTCTGGGATCAGATCAACGAGCAGATCAAAACCATCAGCGCGCCGAGCGTGATTTACGAAGACCTTGGCCTGGCATTGCGCACTTTGCGCGACCTGGTCAGCCCGAAGATCGAGAAGATCCGCATCGACTCCCGGGAAACCTTCCAGAAAACCACGCAGTTCGTGGCCGAACTGATGCCGGAAATCGCTGATCGCCTGGAGCATTATCCGGGCGAGCGGCCGATCTTCGACCTGTACGGCGTCGAAGACGAAATCCAGAAAGCCCTCGAGCGCAAAGTCCCGCTGAAGTCTGGCGGTTACCTGGTGGTGGACCCGGCGGAAGCCATGAGCACCATTGACGTCAATACCGGGGCGTTCGTCGGTCATCGCAACCTTGAAGAAACCATCTTCAAGACCAACCTCGAAGCCGCGACCGCCATTGCTCGCCAGCTGCGCCTGCGCAACCTGGGCGGGATCATCATCATCGACTTCATCGACATGGAAGACGAAGAGCATCAGCGTCAGGTGCTGCGCACGCTGGAGAAACAACTGGAGCGCGACCACGCCAAGACCAACATTATCGGCATCACCGAGTTGGGCCTGGTGCAGATGACCCGCAAGCGCACTCGCGAAAGTCTCGAACAAGTACTGTGCGAGCCGTGCAACAGTTGCCAGGGGCGCGGCAAGCTCAAGACACCGGAAACGGTCTGCTACGAAATTTTCCGCGAAATCCTCCGTGAGGCTCGCGCCTATCAGGCGGAAGGCTATCGTGTATTGGCGAATCAGAAAGTCGTCGACCGCTTGCTCGATGAAGAGTCGGGCAACGTCGCCGAGCTGGAAGGATTTATCGGACGCACCATTCGGTTCCAGGTGGAAACCATGTATTCCCAGGAACAATACGACGTGGTGCTGCTCTGAATCGCTGTGTTTCAACCCGACTAGAACAGCTGGCCTCAGCTTTTTGCAGTAATTTTGCCATGGGAGCCAACTGACATGGACCGTCTGACACGCATTTTGGCCGCACTGACCCGCTGGGGTCTGGGCCTGTGCGCGTTGGCTTTGGTGATGATGGCGCTTTACGTCAGTCTCGGTCGCGAGCTGGCGCCGCTGGTGGCCGAGTACCGGGCCGAAGTCGAAACCAAAGCCGGCGCTGCCCTGGGCATGCCGCTGCATATAGGTGAGCTGGAAGGCAACTGGAGTGGCTTCGCGCCGATTCTGCTGGCTCACGACGTGATGGTCGGCGAGGGCGCCAATGCCCTGCGTCTGGATCAGGTGCGCGCGGTGCCGGACCTCTGGGCCAGCCTGGCGGCCCGTGAACTGCGCATCGCTCATCTGGAACTCAACGGTCTGAAGATCAGCCTCAAGGAAGGCGAGGACGGTCATTGGGCGCTGGAAGGCTTGCCGGTGCAGCAGGATCAGCCGCTGGATCCGGAACAACTGCTCAATCGCATGCAGATGGTCCAGCAGTTGTCGGTGCTCGACAGCCAAGTGACCTTGCAGCCACTGGATCACCCGCCGCTGACCTTGACCTACGTTGGCCTGAATCTGAAAACCGGCGTCTCCCGGCAGCGACTCGACGCACGGCTGACCCTGCCCGACGGCCAGCCGGTCGCCATGAGCGTGCGCACCCGCATTAGCGCCAGTCAGTGGCAGGACGGTGCAGCGGATGCGTACCTGAGCCTGCCGCAAAGCGACTGGTCGAAATGGCTGCCCGAGCGTGTGACCCAGCAATGGAATTTTTCCGAGATCAAGGCCGGTGGCGAACTCTGGGTCAACTGGGATAAGGGCGCTCTGCAAAGCGCCGCGATCCGCTTGAACGCGCCGCAACTCAAGGGCGCCTACGCCGAGCGCAAGCCGATCCAGATCAACAACCTGGCGCTCAACAGTTATTTCCAGCGCAGTGCTGAAGGCTTTCTGGTGACGGTGGACTCGCTGTCCATGAACTTCGGTGAGACCCGCTGGGAATCGCACCTGCAACTCAAACAGAGCCTGGCCACCGACACGACCGAAGAGCTCTGGCATCTGCAAGCCGACCGCCTCGACCTCACCCCGCTGACTCCGCTGCTGAATGCCTTGGGGCCATTGCCCGAAGGCCTCGCCACCGCCGTCGAGCGGCTCAAGGTGACGGGTGGTTTGCGTAACGTGCTGGTCGACATCCGGCCCAACGCCACCGACGACAGCAAGGTCAGTTTTGCCGCCAACCTCGACCGGGTCGGCTTTGATGCCTATCACGGTGCCCCGGCAGCACGGAATGTCAGCGGCAGCATCAGCGGTGATCTGGGTCACGGCGAACTGCGCATGGACAGCAAGGATTTTTCCCTGCACCTGGACCCGATATTCGCCAAGCCATGGCAATACATTCAGGCCAACGCCCGTTTGACCTGGAAGCTCGACAAAGAAGGTTTCACCCTGATCGCGCCGTACCTGAAGGTGCTGGGCGAAGAGGGCAAGATTGCCGGCGACTTCCTGATCCGCCTGCATTTCGATCACACCCAGGAAGACTACATGGACCTGCGGGTCGGCCTGGTGGAGGGCGATGGCAAGTACACCGCCAAGTACCTGCCCGAAGTGCTCAGCCCGGCGCTGGACGAATGGTTGCGTACGGCGATTCTCAAGGGCGCGGTGGACCAGGGCTTCTTCCAGTATCAAGGCTCGCTGAACCATGGCGCCGCCGACACCGCGCGCAGCATCAGCCTGTTCTTCAAGGTTCACGATGCCGAGCTGGCGTTCCAGCCGGGTTGGCCGCATGTCAGCAAGGTCACTGGCGACGTGTTCATCGAAGACAGTGGCGTGCGGATTCTGGCCAGCAAAGGTCAGTTGCTCGACACACAAGTCAGCGATATTTACGTCAATATTCCCCACGCGCCCGCCGGGCAAAACCCTCACCTGTTGCTCGATGGCGCTTTCGCTGGCGGGTTGGGCGATGGCCTGAAAATTCTCCAGGAAGCGCCGATCGGCACCGCCGCCACCTTCGCCGGATGGGAAGGCGAGGGCGAGCTGAAGGGAAAGCTGAAACTGGATATTCCGCTGGCCAAAGGCGAACAGCCGAATATCCTCGTCGACTTCAAGACCGCCAAGGCGCGCTTGAAACTGGCCGAGCCAGTCCTTGAACTGACTCAGTTGAAGGGCGATTTCCGCTTCGACAGCACCAAAGGTTTGAGTGGGCAGAACATCACCGCTCGTGCCTTTGACAAACCCGTCACCGCACAGATTTTCGCCGATGGCAGTCCAGGCGACATCAAGACGCGCGTCACCGCTTCCGGCCAGGTCGAGGTCAAAAAGCTGACTGACTGGCTGAGTGTCACGCAGCCGTTGCCGGTCTCTGGTTTGATCCCGTATCAGTTGCAACTGAACCTGGATGGCGCAGACAGCCAGTTGATGGTCAATTCCAGCCTCAAAGGCGTGGCCGTCGATTTGCCGGCGCCGTTCGGCATGGCGGCCGACGTGGGGCGCGATACGACGTTCCGCATGACCCTGCAAGGGCCGGAACGGCGTTACTGGGTCAAGTACGGCGAATTGGCCAGCTTCACGTTTGCAGCGCCGGCCGGCAGTTTTGCCGACGGTCGCGGTGAACTGTTCCTCGGTGGTGGCGATGCCGTATTGCCAGGCGGCAAAGGCCTGCGGGTGCGCGGCGTGCTGTCGGAGCTGGATGTCGGCCCGTGGAAGGATCTGGTGGACAAGTATGCCGGCCAGGATCCGGGCGGCAGCGCCAAGCAGTTGCTCAGCGGCGCGGATTTCAAGGTTGGCAAGCTCAGCGGCATCGGTACCACGCTTGATCAGGCCTCGGTGCAGTTGAACCGAAAGCCGAGTGCATGGGCCCTGCAACTCGACAGCCAACAGGTCAAGGGCACCGCCGGTATCCCCGATGCGAAAGGCGCACCGATTGCGATCAATCTGCAATACGTGCGTTTGCCGGCACCGGACCCAACGGTTTTGGCCGATGAAAATTCGCCGGATCCATTGGCCTCCGTGGATCCGACGAAGATCCCGGCGCTGGATATCACCATCAATCAACTGTTCCAGGGGCAGGATCTGGTAGGGGGCTGGTCGCTGAAAGTGCGTCCGACCGCCAAAGGCATCGCGCTCAATACGCTGGATCTGGGCCTCAAGGGCCTTCTGTTGCAGGGCAGCGGCGGCTGGGAAGGCGCGCCTGGTGCTTCCACCAGTTGGTACAAGGGCCGGGTCAGCGGCAAGAATCTGGCGGATGTGCTGAAAGGCTGGGGCTTTGCGCCCAGTGTCACCAGCGAAGAGTTTCATATGGATGTCGACGGTCGCTGGCCCGGTTCACCGGCCTGGCTGGCCACCAAGCGCTTCTCCGGGACGCTTGATGCGTCGCTGAACAAAGGCCAGTTCGTTGAAGTCGAGGGTGGCGCTCAGGCGTTGCGGGTGTTTGGCCTGCTCAACTTCAACTCCATCGGCCGGCGCTTGCGGCTGGACTTCTCCGATCTGTTTGGCAAAGGCTTGAGTTACGACCGGGTCAAAGGCCTGCTGGTCGGGACCAACGGCGTTTACGTGACCCGTGAGCCGATTCTGCTGACCGGTCCGTCGAGCAATGTCGAGCTCAATGGCACGCTGGACCTGGTGGGTGATCAGATCGATGCGAAACTGCTGGTGACCTTGCCGGTTACCAACAACTTGCCGATTGCCGCGCTGATTGTCGGTGCACCGGCCATCGGTGGGGCGCTGTTCCTGATCGACAAGCTGATCGGTGACCGCGTGGCACGTTTCGCCAGCGTGAAATACACCGTCAAAGGCCCGTGGAAAGAGCCGAAAATCACCTTCGACAAACCTTTTTGAAAAGCCACTCCCCAAGCCTATGGAGTAGCATGGCCCTAGGCTCTAATGCTCCGACGCTAATCTCTGTAGGAGCGAGCGATGCGGCGACCCGACTTGCCCGCGAACCGACCCACCGAGGTGTGTCAGGAACGACGCTTTCGCGGGCAAGCCTCGCTCCTACGGGGTATCTATTGATTTCCAGGTAAAGGGAAGGCCATGTCTGTAGCGGTGATTCAAATGGTCAGCCAGAGCGACGTGCTGGCCAATCTGGCCCAGGCCCGTCGGCTGCTTGAACAAGCGGCCGTCGGGGGCGCAAAGCTTGCCGTGCTGCCGGAAAACTTCGCCGCCATGGGCCGACGCGACATCGCTGACATCGGCCGCGCCGAAGCGTTGGGCGAAGGTCCGATCCTGCCCTGGTTGAAACAGACCGCCCGCGACCTCAAGTTATGGATAGTGGCCGGCACATTGCCGTTGCCGCCGGCGGATCAGCCAGCGGCGAAAGTGCATGCCTGCTCGCTGCTGGTCAATGATCAGGGCGAAACGGTGGCACGCTACGACAAGCTGCACTTGTTCGACGTGGACGTGGCGGACAACCGTGGGCGTTATCGTGAGTCCGATGACTATGCTTATGGCAGTGACGTGGTGGTCGTGGACACGCCCGTCGGTCGAGTCGGCCTGACGGTCTGTTACGACCTGCGCTTCCCGGAGCTGTACAGCGAATTACGCGCTGCCGGGGCGGAGTTGATTACCGCGCCGTCGGCCTTTACTGCGGTGACCGGTGCGGCGCATTGGGATGTACTGATTCGCGCGCGGGCCATTGAGACCCAGTGTTATGTGCTCGCGGCTGCCCAGGGTGGAACGCATCCGGGGCCGCGAGAAACCTGGGGGCATGCCGCAATTGTCGACCCGTGGGGTCGAGTGCTGGCGCAACAGGATCAAGGCGAGGCCGTGCTGCTGGCCGAACGCGATAGCAGCGAACAGGCGTCCATCCGGGCGCGGATGCCGGTGTCCAGTCACCGGCGCTTTTTCTCGCAGGGCGCCCGGCGACCTGCCTCAGAACGATGAATTTAAGGCGTAAAGCATATGAGCGAGTTGTTGTCCTCAGTCAGTGAACACCTCCTGGCGCCCGGCGGCGTTACCATCGAAAGCCTGCAAGGTGTGCTCGGCGATCTGGCCGGCCCGGGCATCGATGCCGCCGACCTGTATTTCCAGGGGCAGATTTCCGAGTCCTGGGCCCTGGAAGACGGCATCGTCAAGGAAGGCAGTTTCAACCTTGACCAGGGCGTTGGCGTGCGCGCGCAATCGGGTGAGAAAACCGGTTTTGCCTACAGCAATGCCATTACCCTCGAAGCCCTTGGCGCTGCGGCCCGTGCTGCGCGCTCGATCTCCCGCGCCGGGCAGAACGGCACGGTGCAGGCCTTCACCACCCAGGACGTCGCCCAGTTGTACGGGCCGGACAACCCACTGGAAGTGATGACCCGCGCCGAGAAAGTCGAACTGCTCAAACGCATCGATGTCGCGACTCGCGCTCTCGACCCGCGTATTCAGCAAGTCACGGTGAGCATGGCCGGCGTCTGGGAGCGCATTCTGGTGGCCTCCACCGACGGCAGCCTGGCGGCGGATGTGCGGCCGCTGGTGCGCTTCAACGTCAGCGTCATCGTCGAGCAGAACGGTCGCCGCGAGCGCGGCGGCCATGGCGGCGGCGGACGTACCGATTACCGTTATTTCCTCAGCGACGACCGCGCCATGGGCTACGCCCGTGAAGCGTTGCGTCAGGCGCTGGTCAACCTCGAAGCCATTCCGGCACCGGCCGGTACGTTGCCGGTGGTGTTGGGTTCGGGCTGGTCCGGTGTGCTGTTGCACGAAGCGGTCGGTCACGGTCTGGAAGGCGATTTCAACCGCAAGGGCAGCTCCGCTTACAGTGGCCGTATGGGCGAGATGGTTGCGTCCAAGCTCTGCACCATCGTCGATGACGGCACGCTGGCCGGTCGTCGCGGTTCGTTGAGCGTCGACGACGAAGGCACCCCGACCGAGTGCACCACGCTGATCGAAAACGGCGTACTCAAAGGCTACATGCAGGACAAGCTCAACGCGCGCCTGATGGGCGTCGCCCGCACCGGCAACGGTCGCCGTGAGTCCTACGCGCACCTGCCAATGCCGCGCATGACCAATACCTACATGCTGGCGGGCGAAAGCGATCCGGCGGAAATCATCGCCTCGGTGAAGCGCGGCATCTACTGCGCCAACCTTGGCGGCGGCCAGGTGGACATCACCAGCGGCAAGTTCGTGTTCTCCACCAGCGAGGCGTACCTGATCGAAGACGGCAAGATTACGGCGCCGGTCAAAGGCGCGACGTTGATCGGCAACGGGCCTGAAGCGATGAGCAAGGTGTCGATGGTCGGTAATGACCTGGCGCTGGACAGCGGCGTGGGCACGTGCGGCAAGGATGGGCAGTCGGTGCCGGTGGGTGTCGGCCAGCCAACGCTGAAAATCGATGCGATCACTGTGGGTGGTACAGGATCGTAAGGGATGGAGCTTCGGGTGAGCCGCGTGGCGGCTCACCCGAGAAGAGATTCAACGCAGACCGCGTTGAGTCTCGTCCAGCTCACGGATGTACTTGAAGATTTTACGGCTCGATGCCGGTGGCTTGTTGGTCGCCAGTTCGTGCTGGGCCTGACGGATCAGGGAGCGCAACTGCTGACGATCAGCCTCCGGGTAGTCGAGCACGAACTTCTCCAGGACTGCATCGTCGCCCGCGATCAAGCGATCGCGCCAGCGTTCCAGGCCATGGAAACGTTCGTTGTACTGCCGGGTGGAGGCATCGAGTTGATCGAGCAAAGTCAGAATGGCGTCAGTGTCCTGATCGCGCATCAGTTTGCCGATGAACATAAGGTGCCGTTTACGCGCGATATTCGCGGTGTGCTTGGGCGCATCGCCCAGAGCCCGGCGCAGAGCGTCGGTCAACGGGAGTTTTGCCAGCAAGTCAGGCTTGAGCGTTGTAAGGCGTTCGCCGAGGTCAACCAGAGCATGCAGCTCGCGTTTAACCTGGGATTTGCTTTTTTCTCCCGTATCGAGGGAGTCGTCGTAAGAATCAACCATGGTGGCCGTCCGCAAAGAAACGCCGCCATGATAACCAGTCGGGGGCCGCTTGTCCGGCCCGGTCGCTCGAAGGCCTTTACCGAAAGCAGAATTTGAGTGGAGAACAGCATGAGTGCAGTTGAAAGCGTCGGCCCACAAGCGTTGCCGGCACTGCAAGAACAAGTCGAGCAGATCATCGCTGAAGCCAAGCGTCAGGGCGCCAGTGCCTGTGAAGTGGCGGTGTCCCTGGAGCAGGGCCTGTCCACATCGGTGCGTCAGCGCGAGGTCGAAACCGTCGAATTCAACCGCGATCAGGGCTTTGGCATCACCTTGTACGTCGGGCAGCGCAAGGGCTCGGCCAGCACCTCGGCCAGCGGTCCTGAAGCGATTCGTGAAACCGTCGCTGCGGCGCTGGCCATCGCTAAACATACCTCCGAAGACGAAGCTGCCGGTCTGGCGGATGCCGCTCTGATGGCCAAGGATCTACAGGATTTCGACCTGTTCCATCAGTGGGACATCACACCGGAACAAGCCATCGAGATGGCACTGAGCTGTGAAGCTGCGGCATTTGCCACCGACAGCCGGATCAAGAACGCCGACGGCACCACCCTCAGCACGCATCAGGGCTGCCGCGTTTACGGCAACAGCCACGGTTTTATCGGCGGCTATGCATCGACTCGTCATAGCTTGAGCTGCGTCATGATCGCCGAAGCCGACGGCCAGATGCAGCGTGATTACTGGTACGACGTCAATCGCCAGGGCAACTTGCTGGCCGACCCGGCGAGCATCGGCCAGCGTGCCGCGCAGCGGGCGGCGAGCCGACTGGGCGCGCGTCCGGTGCCGACCTGTGAAGTACCGGTATTGTTTTCCGCTGAGCTGGCCGGTGGCTTGTTCGGCAGTTTCCTTTCGGCGATTTCCGGCGGCAGTCTGTATCGCAAATCGTCGTTCCTTGAAGGGACCTTGGGTCAGAAGCTGTTCCCGGAATGGCTGACCATCGATGAGCGTCCGCATTTGATGCGTGCAATGGGCAGCTCGGCGTTTGACGGCGATGGCCTGGCGACCTACGCCAAACCGTTCGTCGAAAAAGGCGAGTTGGTGTCCTACATCCTCGGCACCTATTCCGGTCGCAAACTCGGCATGCCGAGCACGGCCAACGCCGGCGGCGTGCACAACCTGTTCGTCACCCATGGCGATGAAGATCAGGCGGCGTTGCTGCGCCGCATGGGCCGTGGCTTGCTGGTCACCGAGCTGATGGGCCAGGGCCTGAACATGGTCACGGGCGATTACTCCCGTGGCGCGGCGGGTTACTGGGTCGAGAATGGCGAAATCCAGTTCGCCGTCCAGGAAGTGACCATCGCCGGCAACATGCGCGACATGTTCAAGCAGATCGTTGCGGTGGGTAACGACCTGGAATTGCGCAGCAACATTCGCACAGGTTCGGTGCTGATCGAGCGGATGACAGTCGCAGGCAGCTAACCCGCGACCGCTACACAAAAGGCGCGTCACCCATCGGGTGGCGCGCCTTTTTTTGTGCCCGCATAACACACCTGTAGGAGCCGGCTTGCTGGCGATTGCGGTCAATCAGTCGACATCGATGTTGAATGCCAGATCGCAATCGCCAGCAAGCCGGCTCCTACAAGGGACCATGCTCGGGCTTGTTTTGGTTCTCATTATCATCTAATAATAAATCTCATTAACGAGTGAGCCCCGGATCATGAGTTCTGCCTTGCACGAGCAGCCTTACCTCGAAAGCTGGCGCTGGATGAGTCGCCAGATCCGTTGCGGGATGGACCCTGACGAGCCGCGCCTGATCGACCACTACCTGGCCGAAGGCCGGTATCTGGCGTGTTGCACGGCGACTTCACCCTGGACCATCGCTGAAACCTCTTTCCG
>NZ_JAGYFZ010000040.1:0-49602 GCF_019946675.1 Pseudomonas sp. BF-B-15 | reverse complement strand
TTGGAACCACCTGATCCCATCCCGAACTCAGCAGTGAAACGATGCATCGCCGATGGTAGTGTGGGGTTTCCCCATGTGAGAGTAGGTCATCGTCAAGATTAAATTCCGAAACCCCAATTGCGAAAGCGGTTGGGGTTTTGTTTTGTCCGCAAGAAAATCTGCCCAGTACGGTTTCTATGCAACGGCTCAAGGCATGGCTATCATGCGGGCCTCATTGTGAGGCGGGACTTGCATGCTGACGTTGTTAAAGCTTCTTAAGGATGGCCGTTTCCATTCAGGCCAGGCCCTGGGCACCGCTTTAGGTGTCAGTCGCAGTGCTGTGTGGAAGCAGCTTCAGCTGCTCGAGGCTGAGCTTGGCTTGTCCATTCACAAGGTGCGGGGGCGTGGTTATCAATTGGCCTCGCCGTTGACACTGCTCGACTCTGTCGCAATAGCAGAGCAGGCGCCTTCTTGTAATTGGCCCATTCTGGTTTTCGATTCAATTGACTCCACTAACGCCGAGGCGCTGCGTGCAATAGAGCGCGGTCAGGTAGCGCCATTTCTTGTGCTTGCCGAGCGGCAGACGTCTGGCCGTGGGCGCCGCGGGCGTAAGTGGGCGAGTCCTTTCGCGGAAAATATCTATTACAGTCTGGTGCTGCGTATTGAAGGTGGCATGCGCCAGTTGGAAGGCTTGAGTCTTGTTGTTGGGCTTGCTGTCTTGCAAACCTTGCGAGCGCTGGGCGTATCAGATGCAGGCTTGAAGTGGCCCAATGATGTTCTGGTTGGTCAAAAAAAGCTCGCGGGGATACTGCTTGAGTTGGTAGGCGATCCTGCTGATGTGTGTCATGTGGTTCTGGGTGTCGGGATCAATGTGAACATGCAGATGACCGAAGAGGTTGATCAGCAGTGGACGTCCTTGCGGCTCGAGTCGGGGCGGACATTCGATCGCAATCACTTGGTCGCGCGGTTGGGGCAGATGCTCCAGGTATATTTGAGTCGACATCAAGTCGGCGGATTTTCCGCTATCCAGGCTGAGTGGGAGCAGAATCATCTGTGGCAGGGTCGGGCGGTGTCGTTGATCGCCGGAGTTAACCATATAGATGGCGAGGTACTGGGTATTGATAGTCAGGGTGCTCTGCGCTTGAAGGTGGGCGGTGTGGAAAAAGTCTTTAGTGGTGGTGAGCTCAGCTTGAGGTTGCGTGATGATTCTTGAGCTCGACTGCGGAAACAGTTTTATCAAGTGGCGAGTGCTTGAAGCTGATGCTCGCCAGACGGTTGGCGAGGGCGTCGTCGACTCCAATCTTGCATTGCTGGAGAGTTTGAGCGCGCTCAATGGGCTCGCCCTCAAGTTTTGCCGATTGGTCAGTGTCCGAACGGCAGAAGAGACCGGTGCATTGATTACTCTGCTGACCGACACTTTTGGAGTGTCAGTAGTTTGCGCTGCGCCCGCTCGCGAAATGTCGGGGGTTCGCAATGGCTATGAAGAGTTCGAACGCCTGGGGCTCGACCGCTGGCTGGCGATGCTTGGGGGGTTCCAATTAGCGTCGGGTGCATGCCTGGTGCTTGATTTTGGTACTGCTGTCACTGCGGATTTCGTTGCCGGTGATGGAGAGCATCTCGGGGGGTTTATTTGTCCGGGAATGCCATTGATGCGAAATCAATTGCGCACCCATACCCGTAAAATTCGTTATGGGGATCTGGCAGCTGAGCGCGCCATGGAGAGTCTCGTTCCAGGTCGCACAACCGTCGAAGCGGTTGAGCGGGGGTGCTCGTTGATGCTTAGAGGCTTTGTTCTGACCCAGCTGGAGCTTGCGCGTAGCTACTGGGGGGCGGATTTCTCCGTGTTTCTGACCGGTGGGGATGCAGCGTTGGTTTCTGAGATTGTGCCAGAGGCTAGAGTGGTTCCGGACCTGGTATTTGTGGGTTTGGCTATGGCATGTCCTTTGTCCTGAGGTTCTTATGCGTTGGTTGTTTCTGCTGCTGCTTGTTTTGAATGTGTTCTATTACATCTGGCACCAACAAGAGGCTCCTCTGCGCGCGAAGGATGTCACTCCTCTCAGTTTGTATAGGGGAGGGCAGCAGGATATTCGCTTGTTGAGCGAGGCGGCTGATCCGGTCCTTGATAAGGGGAAGGCCGCTCTGCCGGACAATAGCTGTTTGTACTTGGGTGGTTTTGTTCGTCAAGAAGCGGTTCAGGCAGTTGAGCGGCGCTTGAATGGCATGGAAATCAAGTATCAGCTCCTGCCAAAGGATCATCTTGAATTCGCGGGTTATTGGGTTCGGATCGCCCCTGAAAGCCGGCGTTGGCTGGGCGAGGTTCAGCTGCAAAACCTTTCTAGAGAATTCAATGAGTTAAAACATAAAATAATGCCGTGCGAGGGGGTTGCACCCGCTGAATAGTTTGAATAGAATGGCGCCCGCTTCGCAGTGAACGCCTTTAACGGCAAACACAACGAAGCGATGTCAACGCAGCTAACCTCAGGTTTTTAATGAGAAAATGCTTGACAGAAGGCTGGCATGATATAGAATGCCGGCTCGCTTAGGAGGGGTTCCCGAGCGGCCAAAGGGATCAGACTGTAAATCTGACGTCTACGACTTCGAAGGTTCGAATCCTTCCCCCTCCACCATTTTTAGCGAGAGCTGCAAGCCTCGCGGGTATAGTTTAGTGGTAGAACCTCAGCCTTCCAAGCTGATGATGCGGGTTCGATTCCCGCTACCCGCTCCAAGTTTGCAGGTCCTGCAAAGTGTTACGCTCTTGTAGCTCAGTTGGTAGAGCACACCCTTGGTAAGGGTGAGGTCAGCGGTTCAAATCCGCTCAAGAGCTCCATATAACAAGGCAGATATGAAAATATCTGCCTTTGTTTTAAGGGTTGCGATCAGGCCTTGTTGTTTTTTGTTGGCTGGTTGCGCGGGTGGCTTTGGTCTTAGGGTCGAGGCTGTCGAGTAAGGTGTTGTAATGTCTTTTTCGGGTCGGCATAATGGTCGGCCTGATTTTGTTTTAGGTCAGTAGCTCAATTGGCAGAGCGACGGTCTCCAAAACCGTAGGTTGGGGGTTCGATTCCCTCCTGACCTGCCAGATTCACCTGGTGTGTCTGGCTTTCTTTTCACAGGATCTTCATAGATGACTCCTAAAGCTGAAGCTCAAGGCTCTCGCTTCGATCTGCTCAAGTGGCTAGTAGTAGTCGCTTTGGTGGTTGTTGGCGTTGTTGGTAATCAGTATTACTCTGCTTCGCCGATCCTGTACCGCGTACTTGCATTGCTTGTCATCGCCGCTGTGGCTGCCTTCGTAGGCCTGCAAACAGTCAAGGGCAAGTCTTTCTTCGTACTGGTTAAGGAAGCTCGCACCGAGATTCGTAAAGTCGTATGGCCAACTCGCCAAGAAACCACGCAGACCACGTTGATCGTTGTCGCTGTTGTGTTGGTTATGGCGTTGCTGTTGTGGGGTCTTGATTCCCTGCTCGGCTGGCTTGTTTCCTTGATTGTCGGCTAAGGGTGTCCCGTGGCTAAGCGTTGGTACGTTGTGCATGCTTACTCCGGTTACGAGAAGCATGTCATGCGCTCGTTAGTAGAGCGCGTAAAGCTGGCTGGCATGGAAGATGGCTTTGGCGAGATTCTGGTTCCCACTGAAGAAGTGGTTGAAATGCGTAATGGCCAGAAACGCAAAAGCGAGCGTAAGTTCTTCCCGGGTTATGTGCTGGTTCAGATGGACATGAACGAGGGTACTTGGCACTTGGTCAAGGATACTCCTCGGGTGATGGGTTTCATCGGCGGTACCGCTGATAAGCCAGCACCAATCACAGACAAAGAGGCAGAAGCGATTCTGCGTCGTGTCGCTGATGGTAGCGATAAGCCGAAGCCGAAGACGTTGTTCGAGCCTGGCGAGTCGGTGCGTGTCAATGACGGGCCGTTTGCCGACTTTACCGGCACGGTTGAAGAAGTTAACTACGAAAAGAGCCGGATCCAAGTGGCAGTGCTCATTTTCGGTCGCTCTACTCCGGTAGAGCTAGAGTTCAGCCAGGTCGAAAAAGTCTAGCTGAGCAAGCATCCCAACCCCGCAGCCCTAGGCTGTGGGGTTTTGTCGTCACTGGGATAAACGCGCAAGTAACCGGGGAGCCTTTCGAGGCGTTCGAACCCGTAATTGGAGTGCCTCATGGCCAAGAAGATTACCGCTTACATCAAGCTGCAAGTGAAGGCCGCTCAGGCTAACCCAAGCCCACCTGTTGGTCCTGCTCTGGGTCAGCACGGCGTGAACATCATGGAATTCTGCAAGGCTTTCAACGCCCGTACTCAGGGTATTGAGCCAGGTCTGCCGACTCCAGTGATCATCACTGTCTACAGCGACCGTAGCTTCACTTTCGAAACCAAATCCACCCCTGCTTCGGTTCTGCTGAAGAAGGCGGCTGGTCTGACTAGCGGTTCCGCTCGTCCGAACACCGTTAAGGTTGGCACTGTGACTCGTGCTCAGCTGGAAGAAATCGCGAAAGTTAAAAACGCGGATCTGACTGCAGCTGATATGGAAGCAGCCGTGCGTACCATCGCCGGTTCTGCTCGTAGCATGGGCCTTAACGTGGAGGGTGTGTAATGGCTAAGTTGACCAAGCGTCAAAAGGCTATCGCCGGCAAAATCGAAGCAGGCAAGTCCTACAACTTTGTAGACGCTGCTGCTCTGCTGGCTGAGCTGTCGACTGTCAAGTTCAGCGAGTCGTTCGACGTTGCTGTGAACCTGGGTGTTGACCCGCGTAAATCCGACCAGGTCGTTCGTAGCGCTACTGTGCTGCCGCACGGCACTGGCAAGACTGTTCGCGTTGCTGTGTTCACCCAGGGTCCAGCTGCTGAGGCCGCTCTGGCTGCCGGCGCTGACCGTGTAGGTATGGACGACCTGGCTGCCGAAATGAAAGGCGGCGACCTGAACTATGACGTAGTTATCGCATCCCCGGATGCAATGCGCGTTGTAGGTCAGTTGGGTCAGATCCTCGGTCCACGTGGCCTGATGCCTAACCCTAAAGTCGGCACCGTAACTCCAGACGTAGCTACCGCGGTTAAAAACGCCAAGGCTGGTCAGGTTCGTTATCGCACCGACAAAAACGGCATCATCCACACTTCCGTTGGCAAGATTGGCTTCGACGCCGTCAAGCTGAAGGAAAACGTTGAAGCCCTGATCGCTGATCTGAAGCGTATCAAGCCAGCTTCCTCGAAAGGCATTTACGTCAAGCGCGTTACCCTGAGCACCACTATGGGCCCAGGTCTGGTCATCGACCAAAGCTCGCTCGACGCGTAAGACACAGGTTGGCGTAAGCGATTGCGCCAATTGAAAGATTGGGGTCCCTGCCTGGCGGGGGCTATCCAAGACCGTAGGCGACGCAAGTCTTAAACCTCAAGCCTACGCAGATGGTGCTCCCGGTTCCTTACCGAATCAGACACCAAAACGACATCCGGCTCCGGTTGGATGAAACGGTAACAAGCAGGAGTTAAACCCGTGGCAATTAAACTCGAAGACAAGAAGGCCATCGTCGCTGAAGTCAACGAGGCTGCCAAAGTCGCTCTGTCCGCTGTCGTGGCTGATGCCCGTGGCGTAACAGTAGGCGCAATGACCGGACTCCGTAAAGAGGCTCGTGAAGCTGGCGTTTACGTACGTGTTGTACGTAACACCCTGCTCAAGCGCGCCGTTGCCGACACTGAATACAGTGTTCTCAACGACGTGTTCACCGGCCCTACCTTGATTGCATTCTCCAAAGAACATCCGGGCGCCGCTGCTCGTATCTTCAAAGAGTTCGCAAAAGGTCAGGATAAGTTCGAGATCAAGGCAGCTGCGTTCGAGGGCAAGTTCCTCGCAGCTAATCAGATCGACGTACTGGCAACCCTGCCGACCCGTAACGAAGCTATTTCTCAGCTGATGAGCGTGATTCAAGGCGCTACCAGCAAGTTGGCTCGTACTCTGGCGGCAGTTCGCGACCAAAAAGAAGCTGCCGCAGCCTAAGGCTCGTCTCCTTCTCGCGTTTTTTGTTTATTTCGATGGTCGCGTAGGCCGTCCCCAATATCAGGAATTAGATTCATGTCTATCTCTCAGAACGATATCCTTGAAGCAGTTGGCAACATGTCCGTAATGGAAGTTGTTGAGCTGATCAAAGCTTTCGAAGAAAAATTCGGCGTTACCGCTGCTGCTGCATCGGCTGGTCCAGCTGCTGCTGCCGCTGTTGTTGAAGAGCAAACTGAATTCAACGTCATGCTGACCGAAGCTGGCGAGAAGAAAGTTAACGTGATCAAGGCTGTACGTGAACTGACCGGTCTGGGCCTGAAAGAAGCCAAGGCTGTAGTTGACGGCGCTCCTGCCATGGTTCTGGAAGCTGTTGCCAAAGACGCAGCTGACAAAGCCAAAGCAGTACTGGAAGAAGCAGGCGCTAAAGTCGAGCTGAAGTAAGCATCGACTTTGCTCCTCCAGCCCGAGCGTTAAGCGAAAGGCTGATGGCTGGTGGCTCTTGCCACCGGCCTTTTTCCGTTATTGGCAGCCGACTGGGTCGGTGCTGATAACGAGTTGTAACCACCCGATGCGGTGGCGCAAACCATGGGGTTTGCACGATTTTCTGGCTGCTCCCGTCGGGAGGGGCCAAACAAGCAGGTGACCAAGCTGGGGAACGCTGATGGCTTACTCATATACTGAGAAAAAACGTATCCGCAAGGACTTTAGCAAGTTGCCGGACGTCATGGATGTGCCGTACCTCCTGGCCATCCAGCTGGATTCGTATCGTGAATTCTTGCAAGCGGGAGCGACTAAAGATCAGTTCCGCGACGTGGGCCTGCATGCGGCCTTCAAATCCGTTTTCCCGATCATCAGCTACTCCGGCAATGCTGCGCTGGAGTACGTCGGTTATCGCCTGGGCGAACCGGCATTTGATGTCAAAGAATGCGTATTGCGCGGTGTAACTTATGCCGTACCTTTGCGGGTAAAAGTGCGCCTGATCATTTTCGACAAAGAATCGTCGAACAAAGCGATCAAGGACATCAAAGAGCAAGAAGTCTACATGGGTGAAATCCCACTGATGACTGAGAACGGTACCTTCGTAATCAACGGTACCGAGCGTGTAATCGTTTCCCAGCTGCACCGTTCCCCGGGCGTGTTCTTCGACCACGACCGTGGCAAGACGCACAGCTCCGGCAAACTGCTGTACTCCGCGCGCATCATTCCTTACCGCGGTTCGTGGTTGGACTTCGAGTTCGATCCGAAAGACTGCGTGTTCGTGCGTATCGACCGTCGTCGCAAGCTGCCTGCATCGGTACTGCTGCGCGCGCTCGGCTATACCACCGAAGAAGTGCTCGACGCGTTCTACACCACCAACGTCTTCCACGTGCAAGGTGAAAACCTCAGCCTGGAACTGGTGCCTCAGCGCCTGCGTGGTGAAATTGCTGTCCTGGATATCCTGGATGACAAAGGCAAGGTTATTGTCGAGCAAGGTCGTCGTATCACCGCTCGCCACATCAACCAGCTGGAAAAAGCCGGGATCAAAGAGCTGCAAGTGCCTCTGGACTACGTCCTGGGTCGCACTACCGCCAAGGTCATCGTGCATCCGGCAACCGGCGAAATCCTGGCAGAGTGCAACACCGAGCTGAACACCGAAATCCTGGCGAAAATCGCCAAGGCTCAAGTTGTCCGCATCGAAACTCTGTACACCAACGATATCGACTGCGGTCCGTTCGTCTCCGACACCCTGAAGATCGACTCCACCAGCAACCAATTGGAAGCGCTGGTCGAGATCTATCGCATGATGCGTCCAGGCGAGCCGCCAACCAAAGACGCTGCCGAGACTCTGTTCAACAACCTGTTCTTCAGCCCTGAGCGCTATGACCTGTCTGCGGTCGGCCGGATGAAGTTCAACCGTCGTATCGGTCGTACCGAAATCGAAGGTTCGGGCGTGTTGTGCAAAGAAGACATCGTCGCGGTGCTGAAGACTCTGGTCGACATCCGTAACGGTAAAGGCATCGTCGATGACATCGACCACCTGGGTAACCGTCGTGTTCGCTGCGTAGGCGAAATGGCCGAGAACCAGTTCCGCGTTGGCCTGGTACGTGTTGAGCGTGCGGTCAAAGAGCGTCTGTCGATGGCTGAAAGCGAAGGCCTGATGCCGCAAGACCTGATCAACGCCAAGCCAGTGGCTGCGGCGGTGAAAGAGTTCTTCGGTTCCAGCCAGCTGTCCCAGTTCATGGACCAGAACAACCCGCTGTCCGAGATCACCCACAAGCGTCGTGTGTCTGCACTCGGTCCTGGCGGTTTGACTCGTGAGCGTGCCGGCTTTGAAGTTCGTGACGTACACCCGACTCACTACGGTCGTGTATGCCCGATCGAAACGCCGGAAGGTCCGAACATCGGTCTGATCAACTCCCTGGCCGCCTATGCGCGCACCAACCAGTACGGCTTCCTCGAGAGCCCGTACCGTGTGGTGAAAGACGCTCTGGTCACCGACGAGATCGTGTTCCTGTCCGCCATCGAAGAAGCTGATCATGTGATCGCTCAGGCTTCGGCCACGATGAACGACAAGAAAGTCCTGGTCGACGAGCTGGTAGCTGTTCGTCACTTGAACGAGTTCACCGTCAAGGCGCCGGAAGACGTCACCTTGATGGACGTATCGCCGAAGCAGGTAGTTTCGGTTGCAGCGTCGCTGATCCCGTTCCTCGAGCACGACGACGCCAACCGTGCGTTGATGGGTTCGAACATGCAGCGTCAAGCTGTACCAACCCTGCGCGCTGACAAGCCGCTGGTCGGTACCGGCATGGAGCGTAACGTAGCTCGTGACTCCGGCGTTTGCGTCGTGGCTCGTCGTGGCGGCGTTATCGATTCCGTGGACGCCAGCCGTATCGTGGTTCGTGTTGCTGATGACGAAGTTGAAACCGGCGAAGCTGGTGTCGACATCTACAACCTGACCAAATACACCCGCTCTAACCAGAACACCTGCATCAACCAGCGTCCGCTGGTGCGTAAAGGTGATCGGGTCCAGCGCAGCGACATCATGGCCGACGGTCCGTCCACCGACATGGGTGAGCTGGCTCTGGGTCAGAACATGCGCATCGCGTTCATGGCATGGAACGGCTTCAACTTCGAAGACTCCATCTGCCTGTCCGAGCGTGTTGTTCAGGAAGATCGCTTCACCACGATCCACATTCAGGAACTGACCTGTGTGGCGCGTGACACCAAGCTTGGGCCTGAGGAAATCACTGCGGACATCCCTAACGTGGGTGAAGCTGCACTGAACAAACTGGACGAAGCCGGTATCGTTTACGTAGGTGCTGAAGTTGGCGCAGGCGACATTCTGGTCGGTAAGGTCACTCCGAAAGGCGAGACTCAACTGACTCCGGAAGAGAAGCTGCTGCGTGCCATCTTCGGTGAAAAAGCCAGCGACGTTAAAGACACCTCCCTGCGTGTACCTACCGGTACCAAGGGTACTGTCATCGACGTACAGGTCTTCACCCGCGACGGCGTTGAGCGTGATGCTCGTGCACTGTCGATCGAGAAGACTCAGCTCGACGAGATCCGCAAGGATCTGAACGAAGAGTTCCGTATCGTTGAAGGCGCCACTTTCGAACGTCTGCGTTCCGCTCTGGTCGGCCATAAAGCCGAAGGCGGCGCCGGTCTGAAGAAAGGTCAGGACATCACTGACGAAGTTCTCGACGGTCTTGAGCATGGTCAGTGGTTCAAACTGCGCATGGCTGAAGATGCTCTGAACGAGCAGCTCGAGAAGGCTCAGGCCTACATCGTTGATCGCCGCCGTCTGCTGGACGACAAGTTCGAAGACAAGAAGCGCAAACTGCAGCAGGGCGATGACCTGGCTCCAGGCGTGCTGAAAATCGTCAAGGTTTACCTGGCAATCCGTCGCCGCATCCAGCCGGGCGACAAGATGGCCGGTCGTCACGGTAACAAAGGTGTGGTCTCCGTGATCATGCCGGTTGAAGACATGCCGCACGATGCCAATGGCACCCCGGTCGACGTCGTCCTCAACCCGTTGGGCGTACCTTCGCGTATGAACGTTGGTCAGATCCTTGAAACCCACCTGGGCCTCGCAGCCAAAGGTCTGGGCGAGAAGATCAACCGGATGATCGAAGAGCAGCGCAAAGTCGCCGAGCTTCGCAAGTTCCTGCACGAGATCTACAACGAGATCGGCGGTCGTAACGAAGATCTGGATAGCTTCTCCGATCAGGAAATCCTGGATCTGGCGAAGAACCTGCGTGGCGGCGTTCCAATGGCCACTCCAGTGTTCGACGGCGCCAAGGAAAGCGAAATCAAGGCCATGCTGAAACTGGCAGACCTGCCAGAAAGCGGCCAGATGCAGCTGACCGACGGCCGTACCGGCAACAAGTTCGAGCGCCCGGTTACTGTTGGCTACATGTACATGCTGAAGCTGAACCACTTGGTAGACGACAAGATGCACGCTCGTTCTACCGGTTCGTACAGCCTGGTTACCCAGCAGCCGCTGGGTGGTAAGGCACAGTTCGGTGGTCAGCGTTTCGGGGAGATGGAGGTCTGGGCACTGGAAGCATACGGTGCCGCTTACACTCTGCAAGAAATGCTCACAGTGAAGTCGGACGATGTGAACGGCCGTACCAAGATGTACAAAAACATCGTGGATGGCGATCACCGTATGGAGCCGGGCATGCCCGAGTCCTTCAACGTGTTGATCAAGGAAATTCGTTCCCTCGGCATCGATATCGATCTGGAAACCGAATAACACGTGACGCGAATCGAGAGCGGGGCAGGATTGCCCGCTCTCTGCTCCGCCAGGAGGAAAGGCCTTGAAAGACCTACTGAATTTGCTGAAAAACCAGGGTCAAGTCGAAGAGTTCGACGCCATCCGTATTGGATTGGCATCGCCTGAGATGATCCGTTCGTGGTCGTTCGGTGAAGTTAAAAAGCCGGAAACCATCAACTACCGTACGTTCAAACCTGAGCGTGACGGCCTGTTCTGCGCCAAGATCTTTGGCCCGGTAAAGGATTACGAGTGCCTGTGCGGTAAGTACAAGCGCTTGAAGCACCGTGGTGTGATCTGCGAGAAGTGCGGCGTTGAAGTCGCGCTGGCTAAAGTTCGTCGTGAGCGCATGGCGCACATCGAACTGGCCTCGCCAGTTGCCCACATCTGGTTCCTGAAATCGCTGCCGTCGCGTATCGGCTTGCTGATGGACATGACCCTGCGTGATATCGAACGTGTTCTCTATTTCGAGAGCTATGTCGTTATCGATCCAGGCATGACCACCCTTGAAAAAGGTCAGCTGCTGAACGATGAGCAGTACTTCGAAGCGCTGGAAGAGTTCGGCGACGATTTCGATGCCCGCATGGGTGCCGAAGCTGTGCGCGAACTGCTGCACGCTATCGACTTGGAACACGAGATTGGCCGTCTGCGTGAAGAAATTCCGCAAACCAACTCCGAAACCAAAATCAAGAAGCTGTCCAAGCGTCTGAAGTTGATGGAAGCCTTCCAGGGTTCCGGCAACCTTCCAGAATGGATGGTGCTGACCGTTCTGCCGGTTCTGCCGCCAGATCTGCGTCCACTGGTCCCGCTGGATGGCGGTCGCTTCGCGACTTCCGACCTCAACGATCTGTATCGTCGAGTGATCAACCGTAACAACCGCTTGAAGCGTCTGCTCGATCTGTCCGCTCCGGACATCATCGTGCGTAACGAAAAGCGTATGTTGCAGGAAGCCGTCGATGCACTGCTCGACAACGGTCGTCGTGGCCGCGCTATCACCGGTTCCAACAAGCGTCCTCTGAAATCCCTGGCTGACATGATCAAGGGTAAGCAAGGTCGTTTCCGTCAGAACTTGCTCGGTAAGCGTGTTGACTACTCGGGTCGTTCGGTAATTACCGTAGGTCCGACCCTGCGTCTGCACCAGTGCGGTCTGCCGAAGAAAATGGCTCTCGAGCTGTTCAAACCGTTCATTTTCGGCAAGCTGGAAATGCGTGGTCTCGCTACCACCATCAAAGCTGCGAAGAAGATGGTTGAGCGCGAGCTGCCGGAAGTTTGGGACGTTCTCGCTGAAGTTATCCGCGAACACCCAGTGCTTCTCAACCGTGCACCGACCCTTCACCGTCTGGGTATCCAGGCGTTTGAACCAGTACTGATCGAAGGTAAGGCTATCCAGCTGCACCCTCTGGTCTGTGCTGCGTACAACGCCGACTTCGACGGCGACCAAATGGCCGTGCACGTACCGCTGACACTGGAAGCCCAGTTGGAAGCGCGTGCGTTGATGATGTCGACCAACAACATTCTGTCGCCAGCCAACGGTGAGCCAATCATCGTTCCGTCGCAGGACGTTGTATTGGGTCTGTACTACATGACTCGTGAAGCGATCAACGCCAAGGGCGAAGGTCGTGTGTTCGCGGATCTGCAAGAAGTTGACCGTGTGTTCCGTGCCGGCGAAGCCGCACTGCACGCAAAAGTCAAAGTGCGGATCAACGAAACCGTCAATGACCGTGATGGCGGCAGCGTGACCAACACTCGTATCGTCGACACCACTGTCGGCCGTGCGCTGTTGTTCCAGGTTGTACCAAAAGGTCTGTCGTACGACGTCGTCAACCTGCCGATGAAGAAAAAGGCGATCTCCAAGCTGATCAACCAGTGCTACCGCGTGGTTGGTTTGAAAGAGACCGTGATCTTCGCTGACCAGTTGATGTACACCGGTTTTGCCTATTCGACTATTTCCGGCGTTTCCATCGGTGTTAACGACTTCGTTATCCCGGATGAAAAAGCCCGCATCATCGGTGCTGCTACCGACGAAGTGAAAGAGATCGAAAGTCAGTACGCCTCCGGCCTGGTAACCCAGGGCGAGAAGTACAACAAAGTAATCGACCTTTGGTCCAAGGCGAACGACGAAGTTTCCAAGGCGATGATGGCCAACCTCTCGAAGGAGAAAGTCATCGACCGTCATGGCGTCGAAGTCGACCAAGAGTCCTTCAACTCGATGTACATGATGGCCGACTCGGGCGCACGGGGTTCTGCTGCTCAGATCCGTCAGCTCGCCGGTATGCGTGGCCTGATGGCCAAGCCGGACGGTTCCATCATCGAAACGCCGATTACTGCGAACTTCCGTGAAGGTTTGAGCGTACTTCAGTACTTCATCTCGACTCACGGTGCTCGTAAAGGTTTGGCGGATACCGCGTTGAAAACTGCGAACTCCGGTTACCTGACTCGTCGTCTGGTAGACGTGGCGCAGGATCTGGTTGTGACCGAGATCGATTGCGGCACCGAACATGGCCTGGTAATGACTCCGCACATTGAAGGCGGTGACGTTGTTGAGCCGTTGGGTGAGCGCGTATTGGGTCGTGTCATTGCCCGTGACGTATTCAAGCCAGGTACCGAGGAAGTTATCGTTCCTGCCGGCACTCTGGTAGACGAGAAGTGGGTCGAGTTCATCGAGCTGAACAGCATCGACGAAGTGATCGTGCGTTCGCCGATCAGCTGCGAAACCCGCTATGGCATTTGCGCCAAGTGCTACGGCCGTGACTTGGCTCGTGGTCACCAGGTGAACATCGGTGAAGCGGTCGGCGTTATCGCTGCCCAGTCCATCGGTGAGCCGGGTACCCAGCTGACCATGCGTACGTTCCACATCGGTGGTGCGGCAAGCCGGACCTCCGCAGCTGACAGCGTTCAGGTGAAGAATGGCGGTACCGTCCGTCTGCACAACCTGAAGCACGTTGAGCGAGTGGATGGTTGCCTGGTTGCTGTGTCCCGTTCCGGTGAGCTGGCAATCGCTGATGACTTCGGTCGTGAGCGCGAGCGTTACAAGCTGCCATACGGTGCTGTGATTTCGGTTAAAGAAGGTGACAAGGTCGACGCTGGCGCAATCGTGGCCAAGTGGGATCCGCACACTCACCCAATCGTTACCGAAATGAAAGGTACCGTGACCTACGTGGGCATGGAAGAAGGCATCACGATCAAGCGTCAGACTGACGAATTGACCGGTATGACCAACATTGAAGTCCTCGACGCCAAAGACCGTCCAGCTGCCGGTAAAGATATCCGTCCTGCTGTGAAGATGGTTGATGACAACGGCAAGGATCTGTTGCTGCCAGGCACTGACGTTATCGCTCAGTACTTCCTGCCAGCCAACGCCCTGGTCGGTGTTGCGGACGGTGCGAAAATCGCGATCGGTGATGTTATCGCTCGTATTCCGCAAGAGACTTCGAAGACCCGTGACATCACCGGTGGTCTGCCGCGTGTTGCCGACTTGTTCGAAGCCCGTCGTCCGAAAGAAGCCTCGATTCTGGCTGAAGTCAGCGGCACCATCGCGTTCGGTAAAGAGACCAAAGGCAAGCGTCGTCTGGTCATCACTCCGAACGACGGTAGCGATCCGTACGAAGAGCTGATTCCGAAGTGGCGTCACCTGAACGTCTTCGAAGGCGAACAGGTAAACCGCGGCGAAGTTATCTCCGACGGCCCGAGCGATCCACACGACATCCTGCGTCTGCTGGGTGTAAGTGCGCTGGCCAAGTACATCGTGAACGAGATCCAGGACGTTTACCGTCTGCAAGGCGTGAAGATCAACGACAAGCACATCGAGACCATCCTGCGTCAGATGCTGCGTAAAGTTGAAATCGCTGAATCCGGCGATTCCAGTTTCATCAAGGGCGACCAGATGGAATTGACTCACGTACTGGTAGAAAACGAGCGCCTGGCGAACGACGAGAAATTCGTTTCCAAGTTCACTCGCGTGCTGCTGGGTATCACCAAGGCGTCGTTGTCCACCGAATCGTTCATCTCGGCGGCTTCCTTCCAGGAAACCACTCGCGTACTGACCGAAGCGGCGGTAACCGGCAAGCGCGATTACCTGCGCGGCCTGAAAGAAAACGTGGTCGTGGGTCGTCTGATCCCGGCTGGTACCGGTCTGGCTTATCACAGCGAGCGTAAACGCCGTCGTGATGCTGACAAACCGTTGCGCGTAAGCGCCAGTGAAGTGGAAGCTGCACTGACCGAAGCGCTGAACTCGAGCGGTAACTGAGTTCTGCGATAAATGAGCCAAGGCCCTGATCGTTCCGTTCATCGAATCAAGACATTTTGTCGAGGTTGGATAAGCGGGAAGGTCGGGGCCTTGTCTTGACTGGGGACAAGATCCTCTTTAGACTCTTGTACCCCTAAATTTGGCGGGAATTCGTTCCTGCCATTTTGCTTTTCTTGCAAGACAATAGCGTCGCAAGACAACAGTGGAGCTAGTAGATGGCAACTATCAACCAGCTGGTACGTCAGCCGCGTAAGCGTATCGTCGAGAAATCCGACGTGCCTGCGCTGCAGAACTGCCCGCAACGTCGTGGCGTATGCACCCGTGTGTATACCACCACGCCGAAAAAACCTAACTCGGCACTGCGTAAAGTATGCCGTGTGCGTCTGACCAACGGTTTCGAGGTTTCCTCGTACATCGGCGGTGAAGGCCACAACCTGCAAGAGCACAGCGTGGTACTGATCCGCGGCGGTCGTGTAAAAGACTTGCCAGGTGTTCGTTACCACACCGTTCGCGGCTCTTTGGATACTTCCGGCGTTAAAGGTCGTAACCAAGGTCGTTCGAAGTACGGTACCAAGAAGCCTAAGTAGTAGTGGCTTTTTGTAAAAACTGAATCATCTATTTTTCTGAGTCGATAAGAGTAAGGTCGGAGGCGTCCCGAAAGGGCACTGATTCCGAGCGAACCTGAAGACCGTTTGAGGGCTTATCCATGCCAAGAAGACGCGTAGCAGCCAAGCGCGAAGTGCTTGACGATCCAAAATACGGAAGCCAAATTCTGGCCAAGTTCATGAACCACGTGATGGAAAGCGGCAAGAAAGCCGTTGCCGAGCGTATCGTTTATGGCGCGCTGGAGAAGGTTAAAGAACGCAAGAACAGCGACCCCCTGGAAATCTTCGAGAAAGCTCTCGACGCCATCGCTCCGCTGGTCGAAGTAAAGTCGCGCCGTGTAGGCGGTGCTACTTACCAGGTTCCGGTCGAAGTTCGTCCGTCCCGTCGTAACGCTCTGGCAATGCGCTGGTTGGTAGACTTCGCCCGTAAGCGCGGCGAGAAGTCTATGGCTCTGCGTTTGGCTGGCGAACTGTTGGACGCTGCTGAAGGCAAAGGTGCTGCAGTTAAGAAGCGTGAAGACGTGCACCGTATGGCTGAAGCCAACAAGGCTTTCTCGCACTACCGCTTCTAATTTTAGCGTCACTAATTTTGCGAGGGCTTTATGGCTCGTACTACACCGATTAATCGCTACCGTAACATTGGTATCGTTGCTCACGTGGATGCTGGTAAAACCACCACCACCGAGCGCGTCCTTTTTTACACTGGCAAAAGTCACAAAATGGGCGAGGTGCATGACGGCGCCGCGACCACAGACTGGATGGTGCAGGAGCAGGAGCGTGGTATTACCATTACTTCTGCTGCTATTACCGCCTTCTGGCAGGGTTCCGAGAAGCAGCACAAAGATCAGTATCGCTTCAACGTCATCGACACCCCGGGCCACGTTGACTTCACTATTGAAGTTGAACGTTCCCTGCGTGTTCTCGACGGCGCGGTCGTTGTGTTCTGCGGTACCTCGGGTGTTGAGCCTCAGTCGGAAACCGTATGGCGTCAGGCCAACAAGTACGGCGTTCCACGTCTTGTTTACGTAAACAAGATGGACCGTGCTGGTGCAAACTTCCTGCGCGTGATCGGTCAGATCAAGCAGCGTCTGGGTCACACTCCGGTGCCAATCCAGTTGGCTATCGGTTCCGAAGACAACTTCCAGGGTCAGATCGATCTGATGTCCATGGAAGCTGTTTACTGGAATGACGCTGACAAAGGCATGACTCCACGTCGCGAGCCTATCCCTGCTGAATTGCAGGAATTGGCTGACGAGTGGCGCAGCAACATGATTGAAGCTGCGGCCGAAGCCAGCGAAGAGCTGATGAACAAGTACCTCGAAGGTGAAGAACTCACCAACGCGGAAATCAAGGCCGCTCTGCGTCAGCGTACTATTGCTGGCGAGATCGTTCTGGCTGTTTGCGGTTCTTCCTTCAAGAACAAGGGCGTTCCCCTGGTTCTCGACGCCGTTATCGACTACCTGCCTGCTCCTACCGACATTCCTGCCATCAAGGGTACTGACCCGGATGACGAGACCAAGGAAATGGAGCGTCACGCAGACGACAGCGAGCCGTTCTCGGCTCTGGCGTTCAAGATCGCTACCGACCCATTCGTGGGTACCTTGACCTTTGTTCGAGTTTACTCGGGCGTGTTGGCCTCCGGCGACGGCGTGATCAACTCGGTTAAAGGCAAGAAAGAGCGAGTGGGTCGTATGGTGCAAATGCACGCAAACGCCCGCGAAGAGATCAAGGAAGTTCGCGCTGGTGACATCGCGGCCTTGATCGGCATGAAGGACGTCACCACTGGTGAGACTTTGTGCAACGCTGACAAGCCAATCATCCTGGTTCGCATGGACTTCCCGGAGCCGGTTATTTCGGTTGCCGTAGAGCCTAAGACCAAGGATGACCAGGAAAAAATGGGTATCGCTCTGGGCAAACTTGCTCAGGAAGACCCGTCTTTCCGCGTCAAGACTGATGAAGAGACTGGTCAAACGATCATCTCCGGCATGGGCGAGTTGCACCTGGACATCCTGGTTGACCGGATGCGCCGTGAGTTCAACGTCGAAGCCAACATCGGTAAGCCTCAAGTTTCGTACCGTGAGCGCATCACGAAGAGCTGCGAAATCGAAGGCAAGTTCGTTCGTCAGTCCGGCGGTCGTGGCCAGTTCGGTCATTGCTGGATTCGCTTTGCTCCTGCTGACGAAGGTCAGGAAGGTCTGCAATTCCTGAACGAAGTAGTGGGTGGTGTGGTTCCTAAGGAATACATCCCGGCTATCCAGAAGGGTATCGAAGAGCAGATGAAGAACGGCGTTGTTGCCGGCTATCCGCTGATCGGCCTGAAGGCTACCGTGTTTGATGGTTCCTACCATGACGTCGACTCGAACGAGATGGCGTTTAAGGTGGCTGCTTCCATGGCGACCAAGCAACTGGCCCAGAAGGGCGGTGGTGAGTTGCTCGAGCCGATCATGGCTGTAGAGGTTGTTACACCTGAAGACTATATGGGTGACGTGATGGGCGACCTTAACCGTCGTCGCGGCATGATCCTGGGTATGGAAGATACGGTTTCCGGTAAAGTAATTCGTGCCGAGGTTCCGTTGGGCGAGATGTTCGGTTATGCGACCGACGTTCGTTCCATGTCCCAAGGTCGCGCAAGCTACTCTATGGAATTCAAAAAATACAATACAGCTCCGTCGCACATCGTCGAAACTGTAACCAAAAAACAAGGCTGATTCAGTCCTTTAGGCTAGGAGTTAATTGTCGTGGCTAAAGAAAAATTTGATCGTTCCCTTCCGCACGTCAACGTTGGCACCATCGGTCACGTTGACCACGGTAAAACCACTCTGACTGCTGCTCTGACTCGCGTCTGCTCCGAAGTTTTCGGTTCGGCTCGTGTTGACTTCGACAAGATCGACAGCGCACCAGAAGAGAAAGCTCGTGGTATCACCATCAACACCGCGCACGTTGAATACAACTCGCTGATCCGTCACTACGCTCACGTTGACTGCCCAGGTCACGCTGACTATGTGAAGAACATGATCACCGGTGCTGCTCAGATGGACGGCGCTATCCTGGTTTGCTCGGCCGCTGATGGTCCGATGCCACAAACCCGTGAGCACATCCTGCTGTCCCGTCAGGTAGGCGTTCCGTACATCGTGGTTTTCCTGAACAAGGCTGACCTGGTAGACGACGCAGAGCTGCTGGAACTGGTTGAGATGGAAGTTCGCGACCTGCTCAGCACTTACGACTTCCCAGGTGACGACACTCCGATCATCATCGGTTCTGCTCGTATGGCTCTGGAAGGCAACGACGAAAACGAAATGGGCACCACTGCCGTTCGTAAACTGGTTGAAACTCTGGACAGCTACATCCCAGAGCCAGTTCGTCTGACCGACAAGCCGTTCCTGATGCCAATCGAAGACGTATTCTCGATCTCGGGTCGTGGTACTGTTGTGACTGGCCGTATCGAGCGCGGTATCGTTCGCGTTCAGGATCCACTGGAAATCGTTGGTCTGCGTGACACCACCGTCACCACCTGCACCGGTGTTGAAATGTTCCGCAAACTGCTCGACGAAGGTCGTGCTGGCGAGAACTGCGGCGTTCTGCTGCGTGGTACCAAGCGTGACGACGTTGAGCGTGGCCAGGTTCTGGTTAAGCCAGGTTCGGTTAAGCCGCACACCAAGTTCACCGCAGAAGTTTACGTTCTGAGCAAGGAAGAAGGCGGTCGTCATACTCCGTTCTTCAAAGGCTACCGTCCACAGTTCTACTTCCGTACTACTGACGTGACTGGTAACTGCGAGCTGCCAGAAGGCGTTGAAATGGTAATGCCAGGTGACAACATTCAGATGACTGTTACCCTGATCAAAACCATCGCAATGGAAGACGGTCTGCGTTTCGCTATCCGTGAAGGCGGTCGTACCGTCGGCGCTGGCGTCGTAGCCAAAATCATCGAGTAAGCTCTTTTTGAGTAAGCTTTGATGAGTTGAAAAAGCCCCCGCTTAGCGGGGGCTTTTTTATTGGGTTGACACCTATCTGGGGCGTCTATAGAATTGCGCCTCCTTTTAACGGGCGTATTGCGCCCGGTGGGAATAGCAGCCGGAGTCTGAAATCCAATGCAAAATCAGCAAATCCGTATCAGGTTGAAGGCTTTTGACCATCGCCTGATCGACCAATCCACCCAGGAAATCGTGGAAACCGCGAAACGTACTGGTGCTCAAGTGCGTGGTCCAATTCCACTGCCTACCCGTAAAGAGCGGTTCACCGTTCTGGTCTCCCCGCACGTCAACAAAGACGCGCGTGACCAGTACGAGATCCGTACTCATAAGCGCGTTCTGGACATCGTCCAGCCAACGGATAAAACCGTTGATGCTCTTATGAAGCTTGATCTTGCGGCCGGTGTGGAAGTGCAGATCAGCCTCGGCTAAGACTCGGTCTTAGTCGTGTAACGCTCTGAAATGGGCGGCCATAGCGGGTGAAAGCCCCGTACACTCATGAGGTTTACAACATGACTATTGGTGTAGTCGGTCGTAAATGCGGTATGACCCGTATTTTCACCGAAGAAGGTGTCTCCATTCCGGTCACGGTCATTGAGATCGAGCCGAATCGCGTCACCCAGTTCAAAACTGAAGAGACCGATGGCTATCGTGCAGTGCAAGTCACTGTAGGCGAGCGTCGTGCTTCGCGTGTTACAGCCGCTCAGGCTGGCCACTTCGCTAAAGCGAACGTTGCCGCTGGTCGTACCGTAATGGAATTCCGTCTTGAAGAAGGCGAGTACCAGGCCGGCGATCTGATCAACGCTGAAATCTTCGCCGCTGGTCAACTGGTTGATGTAACCGGTCAGTCCAAAGGTAAAGGCTTCCAGGGTACGATCAAGCGTTGGAACTTCCGCGGGCAAGATAATACCCACGGTAACTCCGTGTCCCACCGCGTTCCAGGCTCTATCGGCCAGTGCCAGACTCCTGGTCGTGTATTCAAGGGCAAAAAAATGTCCGGTCATATGGGCGCTGAGCGCGTGACCGTGCAGTCCCTCGAAGTAGTGCGCGTGGACGCTGAACGCAATCTGTTGTTGGTCAAGGGCGCTGTTCCTGGCGCTACTGGCGGCAACTTGGTTGTACGTCCAGCAGCCAAGGCTCGCGGTTAAGGGGAAGCTGACATGCAATTAAATGTAAATGACGCTCAAGCGATCGAAGTTTCCGAACTGACATTTGGCGGCGAATTCAACGAGACGCTGGTTCACCAAGCAGTCGTGGCCTACATGGCCGGCGGCCGTCAAGGTAGCAAGCAGCAAAAGACCCGTTCCGACGTTCGTGGTGGCGGTAAGCGCCCATGGCGTCAGAAAGGTACTGGCCGTGCTCGTGCCGGTACTATCCGTAGCCCAATCTGGCGTGGCGGCGGTACCACTTTCGCAGCTCGTCCTCAGGATCACTCCCAGAAGCTGAACAAGAAGATGTATCGCGCAGCAATGCGTTCCATCCTTGCTGAGCTGGTGCGTACTGATCGTCTGGTCGTGGTTCAGGATTTCGCCGTTGAAACGCCGAAAACCAAAGACCTGCTGGGCAAACTGAACAACATGAGCCTGACCGACGTTCTGATCGTGTCGGACGCTGTTGATCAGAACCTGTACCTGGCTGCTCGCAACCTGCCGCACGTAGATGTACGTGATGTGCAAGGTTCCGATCCAGTTAGTCTGATCGCATACGACAAGGTGTTGATCACCGTGTCGGCCGTGAAGAAATTCGAGGAGCTGCTGGGATGAACCAGGAACGCGTATTTAAAGTTCTGCTTGGCCCGCACGTTTCCGAGAAGGCTACGGTTCTGGCAGACAAGAAAGGCCAGTTCGTTTTCAAGGTTGCCACTGACGCAACCAAGCTGGAAATCAAGAAGGCCGTCGAAAGCCTGTTCAGCGTGAAAGTAGAGCGTGTTACTACCCTGAATGTTCTGGGTAAGAGCAAGCGCACTGCTCGCGGTCTGGGCAAGCGTAATGACTGGAAGAAGGCAGTTATCTCCCTTCAGCCAGGCCAAGATCTCGATTTCAGCAGCAGTGCTGAGTAAGGAAGGGGTGCATCATGGCAATCGTTAAATGCAAACCGACTTCCCCTGGCCGCCGTCATGTGGTCAAGGTGGTCAACCAGGAGCTGCATAAAGGCGCTCCTCACGCACCGCTGCTCGAGAAGAAATCGAAGTCTGGTGGTCGTAACAACAATGGTCGTATTACCACTCGTCACATCGGTGGTGGCCATAAGCAGCATTATCGTCTGGTCGATTTCCGTCGCAACGACAAAGATGGCATTCCAGCCACTGTCGAGCGTATCGAATACGATCCAAACCGTACTGCTCACATTGCTCTTATGTTGTACGCAGACGGCGAACGCCGTTACATCATCGCCCCTAAAGGCGTGAACGCTGGTGACCAGCTGATTTCGGGTGCTTTGGCTCCGATCAAGCCGGGCAACCAGTTGCAACTGCGCAGCATTCCAGTTGGTAGTACCGTACACGGCATCGAATTGAAGCCAGGTAAAGGCGCGCAAATCGCTCGTTCCGCTGGTGCTTCGGCTCAGCTGATCGCTCGTGAAGGTGTCTATGTGACCCTGCGTCTGCGTTCTGGTGAGATGCGTAAAGTGCTGGCTGAATGCCGCGCGACCCTGGGCGAAGTCTCGAACTCCGAGCACAGCCTGCGTTCGCTGGGTAAAGCTGGTGCCAAACGCTGGCGTGGCGTTCGCCCAACCGTTCGTGGTGTTGCCATGAACCCGGTTGACCACCCACATGGTGGTGGTGAAGGTCGTACCTCTGGTGGTCGTCATCCGGTATCGCCATGGGGCTTCCCGACTAAGGGCGCGAAGACTCGTGGTAATAAGCGTACCGACAAAATGATCGTCCGTCGTCGCAAGTAAATAGAGGGATACGACAGTGCCACGTTCTCTGAAAAAAGGTCCTTTTATCGATCTTCACCTACTGAAGAAGATCGAAGTGGCGGCGGAAAAGAACGATCGCAAACCAGTTAAAACCTGGTCGCGCCGTTCGATGATCCTGCCACAAATGGTCGGTCTGACCATCGCAGTACACAACGGTCGTCAACATGTGCCAGTTCTCGTGAACGAAGACATGGTCGGCCACAAACTGGGCGAGTTCGCCGGTACCCGCACTTATCGTGGGCACGTGGCTGACAAGAAAGCCAAGCGTTAAGGGGTTAGGAAATGGAAGTAGCCGCTAAGTTGTCGGGCGCTCGAATCTCCGCCCAGAAAGCCCGCTTGGTCGCCGACCAGATCCGCGGGAAGAAGGTGGGCGAAGCGCTCAACTTGTTGGCTTTCAGCAGTAAGAAAGCCGCCGAGATCATGAAGAAAGTGCTGGAGTCGGCCGTAGCCAACGCCGAGCATAACGAAGGCGCAGACGTTGATGACCTTAAAGTCAGCACCGTTTTCGTCAACGAAGGGCGTTCGCTGAAGCGAATCATGCCACGTGCCAAAGGCCGTGCTGATCGCATCGTCAAGCGGTCTTGCCATATCACTGTCAAGGTTGCTGACAAGTAACGGAGTCGAAGAGATGGGTCAGAAAGTACATCCCATTGGCATTCGCCTGGGAATCGTCAAGGAGCACACCTCCGTCTGGTACGCAGACGGTCGGACTTATGCGGACTATTTGTTCGCTGATCTGAAGGTGCGTGAGTATCTCCAAGACAAACTAAAAAGCGCGTCCGTAAGCCGTATCGATATCCATCGTCCGGCCCAAACTGCACGTATCACCATCCACACCGCTCGTCCAGGTATCGTTATCGGGAAGAAAGGTGAAGATGTTGAGAAACTGCGTCAGGACCTGACCAAGCAAATGGGTGTGCCTGTGCACATCAATATCGAAGAAATCCGCAAGCCGGAACTCGACGGTATGTTGGTTGCGCAGAGCGTAGCTCAGCAGCTGGAGCGTCGCGTAATGTTCCGTCGCGCTATGAAGCGCGCTGTACAGAACGCCATGCGCATTGGTGCCAAAGGCATCAAAATCCAAGTGAGCGGTCGTCTCGGCGGTGCTGAAATCGCACGTACTGAATGGTATCGCGAAGGTCGTGTGCCACTGCACACCCTGCGTGCCGACATCGACTATGCCAACTACGAAGCTCACACCACTTACGGTGTGATCGGTGTAAAGGTTTGGATCTTCAAAGGCGAAGTAATTGGTGGTCGCCAAGAAGAACTGAAACCACAAGCACCAGCGCCTCGTAAAAAAGCTGCTAAGTAAGGGGTACGCCAAATGTTGCAACCAAAGCGTACGAAGTTCCGCAAGCAGATGACTGGTCACAACCGTGGCCTGGCATTGCGCGGTAGCAAAGTCAGCTTCGGCGAGTTCGCGCTGAAGTCTGTAGCTCGTGGTCGTCTCACCGCTCGTCAGATCGAGTCAGCGCGTCGTGCTCTGACCCGTCACGTTAAACGTGGCGGCAAGATCTGGATCCGTGTATTCCCGGACAAGCCTATTTCCAAGAAGCCACTCGAAGTTCGGATGGGTAAAGGTAAAGGTAGCGTGGAATACTGGGTTGCCCAGATTCAGCCAGGCAAAGTCCTGTATGAAATCGAGGGTGTTTCTGAAGAGCTGGCGCGTGAGGCATTTGCCCTGGCTGCTGCAAAGCTGCCGCTCGCCACTGCCTTCGTTAAACGGACGGTGATGTGATGAAAGCGAACGAACTTCGTGAAAAAGACGCGCCGCAGCTTAACGAGCAACTGCTCGGCCTGCTGCGCGACCAGTTCAATCTGCGCATGCAGAAAGCAACTGGCCAGTTGGGGCAGTCTCACCTGCTCCGGCAAGTTAAGCGTGACATCGCTCGCGTGAAGACTGTGCTCAAACAGCAGGCAGGTAAGTAATCATGGCTGAAGCCGAAAAAACCGTCCGTACGCTGACTGGCCGTGTTGTCAGCGACAAAATGGACAAGACCATCACCGTTCTGATCGAGCGTCGCGTTAAGCACCCGATCTACGGTAAATACGTTAAGCGTTCGACTAAGCTGCACGCGCACGACGAAACCAATCAGTGCCACATCGGCGACAAAGTCACTATTCGTGAAACTCGTCCTTTGGCCAAGACCAAGTCTTGGGCGCTGGTTGATGTTCTCGAACGCGCTGTGGAAGTCTAAGGACTAGGGGTCGGAGAAATTATATGATTCAGACTCAATCCATGCTCGATGTGGCCGATAACAGCGGCGCTCGCCGCGTTATGTGCATCAAGGTGCTGGGTGGCTCCCATCGTCGTTACGCTGGTATCGGTGACATCATCAAAGTTACCGTGAAGGAAGCAATTCCTCGCGGTAAAGTGAAAAAAGGCCAAGTGATGACTGCTGTTGTAGTCCGCACTCGTCACGGCGTTCGTCGTGCTGATGGCTCCATTATCCGCTTTGATGGCAACGCTGCTGTTCTTCTGAACAACAAGCAAGAGCCGATCGGCACCCGTATCTTTGGGCCAGTGACCCGTGAACTTCGTACTGAGAAGTTCATGAAGATCGTCTCGCTCGCCCCAGAAGTGCTGTAAGGAGATCCGACATGCAAAAGATTCGTCGTGACGACGAGATCATCGTGATCGCCGGCAAAGACAAAGGTAAGCGCGGTAAGGTGCTTAAGGTTCTCGCTAATAACCGTCTGGTTATCGGTGGTCTGAACCTGGTCAAGCGTCATACCAAGCCTAACCCGATGTCGGGCGTACAAGGCGGTATCGTCGAGAAAGAAGCTCCACTGGACGCTTCTAACGTAGCCATTTTCAACGGCGAAACCAACAAGGCTGATCGCGTTGGTTTCAAAGTAGAAGACGGCAAGAAAATTCGTGTCTTCAAGTCGACCCAAAAAGCGGTTGATGCTTGAACACTGCTAGGTAGATGAGACCATGGCACGACTAAAAGAGATTTACTGGAAAGAAATCGCACCGAAGCTTAAGGAAGAACTTAAGCTTTCGAACGTGATGGAAGTTCCACGCGTTACCAAAATCACCCTGAACATGGGTCTGGGCGAAGCAGTCGGTGACAAAAAAGTCATCGAGCACGCTGTTGCTGACCTGGAAAAGATCACCGGCCAGAAAGTCGTTGTGACTTACGCTCGGAAATCCATCGCTGGCTTTAAAGTCCGTGAAGGTTGGCCGATCGGCGTCAAAGTGACCCTGCGCCGTGAGCGTATGTACGAGTTCCTGGATCGTCTGCTGTCGATCTCCCTGCCTCGGGTTCGCGACTTCCGCGGCCTGAATGCCAAGTCCTTCGATGGTCGTGGTAACTACAGCATGGGCGTTAAAGAGCAGATCATCTTCCCGGAAATCGACTACGACAAGATCGATGCTCTCCGCGGTCTGGACATTACCCTGACCACCACTGCCAAGAACGATGATGAAGGTCGCGCCCTGTTGCGTGCTTTCAAATTCCCGTTCCGCAACTGATTGGAGTAGGAAAATGGCCAAGATGAGCATGAAAAACCGCGAGCTGAAGCGTCAGCTCACGGTTGCCAAGTACGCCAAAAAGCGTGCAGCACTGAAAGCTATCATCGTTGATCTGAACGCAAGTCCAGAAGCGCGTTGGGAAGCTACAGTAGCTCTGCAAAAGCAGCCACGTGACGCAAGCGCTTCGCGCATGCGTAACCGCTGCCGCCTGACCGGTCGTCCACACGGCGTTTACCGCAAGTTCGGCCTTGGCCGTAACAAACTGCGTGAAGCTGCAATGCGTGGTGACGTACCTGGTCTGGTTAAAGCCAGCTGGTAAGCACTATCAAAGTCTCGGTGTTCGGGATCGCAAGATCCTGACCGCCGGTGACCTTGAACTTGAATCAAGCCCCTTTTGGGGCTTGATTCATTTGTGGGGTGTGTCTAGAATACCCGGCTCGCCTGAGCCCGTGCTTTTTTTGCATGGATGTCCTCGGCGACACGTAGTAGCCGCAAGGCTAATTTTTTGTGTATTAGGAGCGTCTAGCCCATGAGTATGCAGGACCCGTTAGCGGACATGCTAACTCGAATCCGTAATGCCCAGATGGCTGAAAAGTCCGTCGTAAGCATGCCATCTTCTACTTTGAAGGTAGCTGTTGCCAAAGTCCTGAAGGACGAAGGTTACATTGCGGGTTATCAGATCAGCAGCGAAATCAAGCCACTGCTGTCCATCGAGCTGAAGTACTTCGAAGGCCGTCCGGTCATCGAGGAAGTGAAGCGCGTTAGCCGTCCAGGCCTGCGTCAGTACAAGTCCGTCGATGATCTGCCAAAAGTTCGTGGCGGTCTCGGTGTGTCTATCGTCTCCACCAACAAAGGTGTGATGACGGATCGTGCTGCGCGCGCTGCCGGTGTCGGCGGCGAAGTTCTTTGCACTGTGTTCTAAGGGGGGATAAGCATGTCACGCGTCGCTAAGAACCCCGTTAAGCTGCCAGCCGGCGTCGAAGTCAAATTCGCAGGCCAACAGCTTTCGGTGAAGGGTGCCAAGGGCACTCTCGAACTGAACATCCATTCGTCCGTTGAGATCGTTGAAGAAGCTGGTGAGCTGCGTTTCGCTGCTCGCAATGGCGATCAACAAACTCGCGCAATGGCTGGTACCACTCGTGCGTTGGTAAACAACATGGTCCAAGGCGTAAGCCAAGGCTTCGAGCGTAAGCTCCAGCTGGTCGGTGTTGGTTACAAAGCGCAAGCAAAAGGCACAGTGCTGAACCTGGCTCTTGGCTTCTCGCACCCAGTGGATTATGAACTGCCGGAAGGCATCACCGCTGAGACTCCTAGCCAGACCGATATCCTGATCAAGGGCATCGATAAGCAGCTGGTAGGTCAAGTGGCCGCCGAGATCCGCGACTTCCGTCCACCAGAGCCGTACAAAGGCAAAGGTGTGCGCTACGCGGACGAAGTCGTCCGTCGTAAAGAAGCCAAGAAGAAGTAGGGCATAGCAAATGACCGACAAAAAAGTTACTCGACTGCGTCGCGCTCGCAAAGCACGCCTGAAAATGCACGAACTCGAAGTCGTGCGTCTCTGCGTGTTCCGCTCGTCGCAGCACATCTACGCCCAGGTCATTTCGGCCGACGGCAACAAAGTCCTGGCATCTGCCTCGACTTTGGATAAAGAACTGCGTGATGGCGCCACTGGCAACATCGACGCGGCCACTAAGGTTGGCCAGCTGGTCGCTACGCGTGCTAAAGCCGCTGGCGTCTCGCAGGTGGCTTTCGACCGCTCTGGCTTCAAGTACCACGGCCGCGTCAAGGCGCTGGCTGATGCTGCTCGTGAAGCTGGGCTGGAGTTCTAAGTTATGTCAAATAACGACCAAAAGCGCGACGAAGGCTACATCGAGAAGCTGGTTCAAGTTAACCGCGTAGCCAAAACCGTTAAAGGCGGCCGTATCTTCACTTTCACCGCGTTGACCGTGGTTGGTGATGGTAAAGGGCGTGTTGGCTTCGGCCGTGGCAAGTCACGTGAAGTGCCTGCTGCGATCCAGAAGGCAATGGAAGCTGCTCGCCGCAACATGATCCAAGTTGACCTGAACGGCACCACTCTGCAGTACGCAATGAAGTCCGGTCACGGCGCTTCGAAGGTGTACATGCAGCCTGCTTCTGAAGGTACCGGTATCATCGCTGGCGGCGCTATGCGTGCTGTCCTCGAAGTTGCTGGCGTTCAGAACGTTCTGGCCAAGTGCTACGGCTCGACTAACCCGGTAAACGTGGTTCACGCCACTTTCAAAGGTTTGAAAGCTATGCAGTCTCCTGAATCCATTGCCGCCAAGCGTGGCAAAAGCGTCAAGGAGATCTTCTGATCATGGCTACCGTTAAAGTTACGCTGATCAAAAGCATGACCGGCCGCATCCCTAACCACAAACTGTGCGTTAAGGGTCTGGGTCTGCGTCGCATCGGTCACACTGTAGAAGTACTTGATACTCCCGAGAATCGCGGGATGATCAACAAGGCTTACTACATGCTGCGTGTCGAGGGTTAATCGATGAAACTCAATGATCTGAGTCCAGCGCCGGGTTCCCGTCGCGAAAAGCATCGTCCGGGCCGTGGTATCGGTAGTGGTTTGGGTAAGACCGGTGGCCGTGGCCACAAAGGTCAGTCCTCCCGCTCCGGTGGCACCATTGCTCCAGGCTTTGAAGGCGGTCAACAGCCGCTGCATCGTCGCCTGCCGAAGTTCGGTTTCGTTTCCCTGAAAGCCATGGATCGCGCAGAAGTGCGTTTGTCCGAGCTGGCTAAAGTGGAAGGCGACATCGTCACCGTGCAGTCCTTGAAAGATGCCAACGTGATCAACGTCAACGTACAGCGTGTGAAAATCATGCTGTCCGGTGAAGTGACTCGCGCTGTTACCATCGGAAAGGGAATCGGCGCCACCAAAGGTGCGCGTGCGGCTATCGAAGCAGCTGGCGGCAAGTTCGAGGAATAAATGGCTAAGCAAGGTGCTCTCTCTGCGCTCGGCAAAGGCGGTATGTCTGAACTCTGGGCTCGTCTGCGTTTTCTGTTCCTGGCGATTATCGTCTACCGAATAGGCGCACACATCCCGGTTCCAGGTATCAACCCGGACCGACTCGCGGACCTGTTTCGACAGAATGAGGGGACCATTCTTAGCTTGTTCAACATGTTTTCCGGCGGCGCGCTGGAACGGATGAGCATCTTTGCATTGGGGATCATGCCGTACATTTCGGCATCGATCATCATGCAGCTGATGACCGCCGTCAGCCCGCAGCTGGAGCAGTTGAAGAAGGAAGGTGAAGCTGGCCGTCGCAAGATCAGCCAGTACACCCGCTACGGCACTGTCGTCCTCGCTCTTGTTCAGGCAATTGGCATGTCCATTGGTCTGGCAGGGCAGGGCGTTGCGTTCACTGGTGACTTTGGCTTCCATTTCGTCGCGGTATCCACATTTGTGGCTGGTGCGATGTTCATGATGTGGCTGGGTGAGCAGATTACTGAGCGTGGTGTTGGCAACGGTATCTCGATGTTGATTTTTTCGGGTATCGTCGCCGGTCTTCCGAGAGCGATCGGGCAGTCTTTCGAGTCTGCACGTCAAGGTGATATCAACATCTTCGCCCTGGTTGCCATCGGTTTGCTGGCAGTAGCGATTATCGGTTTCGTGGTGTTCATTGAGCGTGGTCAGCGTCGTATTGCTGTTCACTACGCCAAGCGTCAGCAGGGCCGTAAGGTCTTCGCTGCGCAGACTAGCCACTTGCCGCTGAAGGTGAACATGGCCGGTGTTATTCCGGCCATTTTCGCGAGCAGCATTTTGCTGTTCCCGGCTTCGTTGGGTGCCTGGTTCGGCCAGTCTGAAGGTATGGGCTGGTTGCAGGACATCTCGCAGTCGATCGCTCCTGGTCAGCCGTTGAATATTCTGCTGTTTAGTGCAGGGATTATTTTCTTCTGCTTCTTCTATACGGCGTTGATGTTCAATCCGAAAGACGTAGCGGAAAACCTGAAGAAGTCCGGTGCCTTTATTCCGGGCATCCGTCCAGGTGAGCAGTCTGCGCGCTACATTGATGGCGTTCTGACTCGCTTGACCATGTTCGGTGCTCTTTACATGACGGCCGTGTGTCTGCTTCCCCAGTTCCTGGTGGTTGCGGCAAACGTACCGTTCTACCTTGGCGGGACCTCGTTGCTGATCGTCGTCGTGGTTGTGATGGACTTCATGTCCCAAGTACAATCGCACCTCGTTTCGCACCAGTACGAATCCCTGATGAAGAAAGCCAACCTGAAGGGTTACGGCAGCGGCATGTTGCGCTGAGTACCCATAAGGTTCGAGGAGTTGGTGATGAAAGTTCGTGCATCGGTGAAAAAGCTGTGCCGTAACTGCAAGATTATTCGCCGCGAAGGTGTTGTTCGAGTAATTTGCAGCGCGGAACCGCGTCACAAACAGCGCCAAGGCTGAGTGTGATTGTGCTTCAAGCCCGGTAGCTAGTGCGCTACCGGGTTGATTATTTGTTATTACAGCGATATTATCTCGCGCCCTATTTCTTGGCTTCCGGGGCGTAGGTAGCTGTCAATTGGAGTCCCACTGAATGGCCCGTATTGCAGGCGTTAACATTCCAGATAACAAGCATACTGTTATCTCGCTGACCTACATCTATGGTGTTGGTCGCACTACTGCACAGAAGATCTGTGCAGTGACTGGGGTAAACCCAGCCGCAAAGATCAAGGATCTGAGCGACGAGCAGATTGAACAGCTGCGTGGCGAAGTGGCGAAGTTCACCACTGAAGGTGACCTGCGTCGCGAAATCAACATGAAAATCAAGCGTTTGATGGACCTCGGTTGCTATCGCGGTCTGCGTCATCGTCGTGGTCTTCCAGTACGCGGTCAGCGTACCAAGACTAACGCGCGTACCCGTAAAGGTCCGCGTAAGCCGATCCGCAAGTAATCGCCCCAGCGAATCGACAGGAAATTAATCATGGCTAAACCTGCTGCTCGTCCTCGTAAAAAAGTTAAAAAGACAGTGGTTGATGGCATCGCCCACATCCATGCTTCTTTTAACAACACAATCGTGACCATCACCGACCGTCAAGGCAACGCTCTTTCCTGGGCTACCTCCGGTGGTTCGGGTTTCCGCGGTTCCCGCAAGTCCACCCCGTTTGCTGCTCAAGTAGCTGCTGAACGTGCTGGTCAAGCTGCGCTGGAATACGGTCTGAAAAACCTCGACGTTAACGTCAAAGGTCCAGGCCCAGGTCGTGAATCTGCAGTCCGCGCTTTGAACGGCTGTGGCTACAAGATCGCCAGCATCACCGACGTGACGCCAATCCCGCACAACGGGTGCCGTCCGCCGAAGAAGCGCCGCGTGTAATCCAGGAGATTGTAAAGAATGGCTCGTTACATTGGTCCAAAATGCAAACTCGCTCGTCGCGAAGGCACCGATCTCTTTCTGAAGAGCGGCGTGCGCGCGATCGAATCGAAGTGCAACATTGAAGCAGCACCTGGTATCCACGGCCAACGCCGCGGTCGCCAGTCCGATTACGGCACCCAACTGCGTGAAAAGCAGAAGGTCCGTCGTATCTACGGCGTTCTCGAGCGTCAATTCAGCGGCTACTACAAAGAAGCTGCTGGCAAGAAAGGTGCAACCGGTGAAAACCTGCTGCAACTGCTCGAATGCCGTCTGGACAACGTTGTATACCGTATGGGTTTTGGCTCTACTCGTGCCGAATCCCGTCAGCTGGTATCGCACAAATCCGTCAGCGTTAACGGTCAGACCGTAAACGTACCGTCTTACCAGGTTCGTGCTGGTGACGTGGTCGCGATTCGCGAGAAAGCAAAGAACCAACTTCGCATTGTCCAAGCTCTCGATCTGTGTGCCCAACGTGGCCGCGTAGAATGGGTAGAAGTAGACACTGAGAAGAAGTCGGGCGTTTTCAAGAACGTTCCAGCTCGCAGTGATCTGTCCGCCGACATCAACGAAAGCCTGATTGTCGAGCTCTACTCCAAGTAAGGGCTAGAAAATAGGTGCATCCATGCAGATTTCGGTAAATGAGTTCCTGACACCCCGCCATATTGATGTGCAGGTTGTCAGTCCAACCCGCGCCAAGATCACTCTCGAGCCTCTCGAGCGTGGTTTCGGCCACACCCTGGGCAACGCGCTGCGCCGCATCCTGTTGTCCTCAATGCCCGGCTGTGCAGTAGTCGAGGCCGAGATTGACGGTGTACTCCATGAGTACAGCGCAATCGAAGGCGTACAGGAAGACGTAATTGAAATCCTGTTGAACCTTAAAGGTCTGGCTATCAAGCTGCACGGTCGTGACGAAGTTACGCTGACCTTGTCGAAGAAGGGTTCGGGGGTGGTTACCGCTGCCGATATTCAGCTGGATCATGATGTCGAGATCGTTAACCCCGATCACGTAATCGCTAACCTGGCGTCTAACGGCGCCCTGAACATGAAGCTCACCGTAGCTCGTGGTCGTGGTTATGAACCGGCAGACTCGCGTCAGAGCGATGAAGACGAAAGCCGCAGCATCGGTCGCTTGCAGCTTGACTCTTCGTTCAGCCCGGTTCGCCGTATCGCATACGTGGTGGAAAACGCCCGTGTCGAACAGCGTACTAACCTGGACAAGCTGGTTATTGATCTGGAAACCAACGGTACTCTGGATCCTGAAGAGGCTATCCGTCGCGCTGCAACCATTCTGCAACAGCAGTTGGCTGCGTTCGTCGACCTCAAAGGTGACAGTGAGCCAGTGGTTGTCGAGCAGGAAGACGAGATCGATCCGATCCTGCTTCGCCCGGTTGACGATCTGGAACTGACTGTACGTTCGGCTAACTGCCTTAAGGCGGAAAACATCTACTACATCGGTGACCTGATTCAGCGTACCGAAGTAGAGCTGTTGAAGACTCCGAACCTTGGCAAGAAATCCTTGACTGAAATCAAGGACGTTCTGGCCTCCCGCGGTCTGTCCCTCGGCATGCGCCTCGACAACTGGCCGCCTGCAAGTCTTAAGAAGGACGACAAGGCGACTGCCTGATCGTCGTAATCACCGAACGTCGTGTTTGGTAAGGAATGAACCATGCGTCATCGTAAAAGTGGTCGTCACCTGAGCCGCACTAGCTCGCACCGCAAGGCCATGTTCCAAAACATGGCAGTGTCGCTGTTCGAGCACGAGCTGATCAAAACTACACTGCCGAAAGCTAAAGAACTGCGTCGCGTTGCTGAGCCGCTGATCACTTTGGCCAAGACAGACAGCCTGGCTAACCGCCGTCTGGCTTTCGACCGTACTCGTTCGAAAGCTATCGTTGGTAAGCTCTTCAACGACCTGGGCAAGCGTTACGCTACCCGTGAGGGTGGCTACCTGCGCATCCTCAAGTGCGGCTTCCGCACTGGCGACAACGCGCCTATGGCGTACGTCGAGTTGGTTGATCGTGCTACCGGCGGTGAAGCTGTATCCGCTGAGTAAGACGTCAGTCTGAAACGAAGAACCGGGCCTAGTGCCCGGTTTTTTGTGGGCGTCTGAAAAGTAGGCTCTTCGTTAGTAATTTTCTATCGACACTTACAAGTTAATGAATTTGTAGGTGTAACGTTGGTGATCAATACTTCCTCTCAGCCGATTAGCCGGCAGTTCTAGACTGACAGAGGAAGAGATCGCATGAGCCAAAATAAAATACTTACCACCGCCAGTGGCGCTCCTGTCGCCGACAACCAGAATTCCCGCTCCGCCGGCCCTCGTGGCCCATTGCTGCTCGACGACTTCCACCTGATCGAGAAGCTTGCCCACTTCAACCGTGAAAATATTCCTGAGCGCCGCGTACACGCCAAGGGCTCGGGTGCTTACGGCACGTTCACCGTGACGCGTGACATCACTGAGTACACCAGCGCCAAGCTGTTCGAATCGGTCGGCAAGCAGACCCCAACGTTTCTGCGGTTTTCCACCGTGGGCGGTGAGCGCGGCTCGGCTGACACAGAACGCGATCCACGTGGCTTTGCCCTGAAGTTCTATACCGAAGAAGGCAACTGGGACATCGTTGGCAACAACACCCCTGTGTTTTTCATTCGTGATCCGCTCAAGTTTCCGGACTTTATCCATACCCAAAAACGCCTGCCGCAAAGCAACCTGAAAAGTGCGCAGATGATGTGGGACTTCTGGTCGCACTCGCCTGAGGCGCTGCACCAGGTCACCATCCTGTTTTCGGACCGTGGCATCCCTGACGGCTACCGTCACATGCACGGCTTCGGCAGCCACACTTACAGCCTGATCAGTGCCAGCGGCGAGCGTCACTGGGTGAAGTGGCATTACAAGACCCAGCAAGGGATCAAGAACCTGGCGCCGGCAGAAGCTGCTCGCCTGGCGGGCACCGATCCGGATTACGCACAGCGCGACTTGTTCGAAGCGATTGAGCGCGGCGACTTCCCAAAATGGCGTGTATGCATTCAGATCATGACCGAGGCCCAGGCTGCGGCGCATTACGAGAACCCTTTCGATGTGACCAAGACCTGGTCGCAGAAAGAGTTCCCACTGATCGAAGTGGGTGAGCTCGAGCTCAACCGCAATCCGCAGAACTACTTCGCGGAAGTTGAACAAGCGGCGTTCGGTCCGAGCAATATGGTGCCAGGTGTCGGCCTGTCGCCAGACCGCATGCTGCAAGGGCGAGTGTTCGCTTACGCCGATGCGCACCGCTACCGTGTTGGTACCAACCATCAGCAACTGCCGGTGAATGCGCCGCGCAGCCCGGTCAACAGCTACCAGCGTGATGGCTCCATGGCATTTGGCAGCAATGGCGGTGCAGCGCCGAACTACGAGCCGAACAGTTACGTAGAGTCGCCAAAACAGGCGCCTCGTTATGCTGAGCCTGCTTTGGCATTGAGCGGTGCGGCTGATCGTTACGATCATCGCGAAGACACGGACTACTACAGCCACGCAGGTGCGTTGTTCCGTTTGATGAGTGATGAGCAGAAAAACCTGCTGACCAACAATATTGCGGGCGCGATGGCAGGGGTCTCCGCTGATGTAGTGGATCGCCAGTTGCAGCATTTCTTCAAGGCCGACCCGGCTTATGGAGACGCAATCGCAAAGGCGCTCAACGTACAGATTAACGAAGTCTAAACGAGAAGCAGAACCGCCCTCATTAGGGCGGTTTTTGCGCTATTTAAACTACTTTTCTCAGAATATCTTCGCTTTTATCGCGCAAACCAAGTGACCAAACAGTCGCTGTGGTTCAAACTACAGACTTTCAAGCAGGGAGATGTAGGGCGATGCAAGGCCACCCAGACGTAATCGATTACCTCAACACGTTGCTGACCGGCGAACTGGCCGCGCGTGATCAATATTTCGTTCACTCGCGGATGTATGAGGACTGGGGATTCACCAAGCTCTACGAACGAATCAACCACGAGATGGAAGAGGAAGCGGGGCACGCCGATGCGCTGATGCGCCGAATTCTGATGCTCGAAGGCACGCCACGCATGCGTCCGGACGATCTTGATGTCGGCACCACGGTTCCTGACATGCTAGCTGCCGACCTGCGACTGGAATACAAAGTCCGCGCCGCGCTCTGCAAGGGCATCGAACTCTGCGAGCAGCACAAAGACTACGTCAGCCGCGAGATGCTGCGCATTCAACTGAACGATACCGAAGAAGACCACACCTACTGGCTCGAGAAGCAGTTGGGTCTGATCAAGTTGATCGGTCTGGAAAATTACCTGCAATCTCACACCTGACATTGAACCGTAGGAGCACAGCTTGCTGGCGAAGGCTTCCTTGATATCGCCATCGCCAGCAAGCTGTGCTCCTACAGTGTCAACGAAAAAGCCCCTGTCACCGACAAAGTGACAGGGGCTTTTTCATGGGCTTGATTCAGTCCCTGTCGCGAGCCAGCAGCGGTTTGAGATAGAAACCGGTGTGAGACTGCTTCATCTCGGAGACTTCTTCCGGCGTACCGACGGCAATGATCTGCCCGCCTTTGGAACCACCTTCCGGCCCCAGATCCACCAACCAGTCAGCGGTCTTGATCACGTCCAGGTTGTGCTCGATCACCACCACGGTGTTGCCGTGGTCGCGCAGTCGATGCAGCACGTCGAGCAGTTGCTGGATATCCGCGAAGTGCAAACCAGTGGTTGGCTCATCGAGGATGTACAGCGTCTTGCCGGTATCGCGCTTGGACAGCTCGCGGGACAGCTTCACCCGCTGCGCTTCACCACCAGACAGGGTGGTCGCCGATTGCCCCAGCTTGATGTACGACAGTCCGACATCCATCAGCGTCTGAAGCTTGCGTGCCAGTGCCGGCACCGCGTCGAAGAACACCCGGGCTTCCTCGATGGTCATCTCGAGGGTTTCGTGGATGCTCTTGCCCTTGTACTTGATCTCCAGCGTTTCGCGGTTGTAGCGCTTGCTCTTGCAGACGTCGCACGGAACATAGATGTCCGGCAGGAAGTGCATTTCAACCTTGATCAGGCCATCGCCCTGGCAGGCTTCGCAGCGTCCGCCCTTCACGTTGAAGGAGAAACGTCCCGGCCCGTAACCGCGGGAACGGGATTCCGGCACGCCGGCGAACAGTTCGCGAATCGGCGTGAACAGCCCGGTGTACGTCGCCGGGTTGGAGCGTGGCGTGCGGCCGATCGGGCTCTGGTCGATGTCGACGACCTTGTCCAGGTGTTCCAGCCCTTTGATGCTGTCGTGAGCCGCAGCCTCAAGCGTTGTCGCACCGTTGAGTGCCGTAGCGCTCAAGGGAAACAGTGTGTTGTTGATCAGCGTCGACTTGCCCGAACCGGACACGCCGGTTACGCAGGTCAGCAGGCCAATCGGGATCTCCAGATCGACGTTGCGCAAGTTGTTGCCGCGAGCGCCCTTGAGGGACAGCGACAACTTCTTGTTACGCGGCGTGCGTTTGGCTGGAACGGCAATCTTCACCCGACCCGACAAGTACTTGCCGGTCAGCGAGTCAGGGTGAGCCATGACTTCCGCTGGCGTGCCTTCGGCGACGATATGCCCCCCGTGCACGCCGGCACCCGGGCCGATATCCACGACATAGTCAGCCAGGCGAATGGCATCTTCATCGTGTTCGACCACGATCACCGTGTTGCCGATGTCGCGCAGGTGCTTGAGCGTGCCGAGCAAACGGTCGTTGTCGCGCTGGTGCAGACCAATCGACGGTTCATCGAGGATGTATAGAACGCCCACCAGACCGGCACCAATCTGACTGGCCAGACGAATCCGCTGCGCCTCGCCACCGGACAACGTGTCGGCACTGCGATCCAGCGACAGATAATCGAGGCCGACGTTGACCAGGAACTGCAGGCGCTCGCGGATTTCCTTGAGGATCTTGTCGGCAATTTCACCGCGACGCCCGGTCAGCTTCAGCACGCCGAAGTATTCGCATGCATCGCCAATCGGCAGATTGGTTACCGCCGGCAGCGTCTTCTCGCCGACCCAGACATGCCGCGCCTCGCGACGCAGGCGGGTGCCACGGCAATCCGGGCAATGCTGGGTGCTGAGGAACTTGGCCAGCTCTTCGCGCACCGATGCCGATTCGGTTTCGCGGTAGCGACGTTCCAGGTTTGGCACGATGCCTTCGAACGGGTGCGAACGTTTGACGATGTCGCCACGGTCATTCAGGTATTTGAAATCGACGTTCTGGGAGCCGCTGCCGTGCAGGATGAATTTCTGCTGCTCGGCCGGCAGTTCGTTGAACGGTACTTCGAGGCTGAACTTGTAGTGCGCCGCCAGCGACCCGAGCATCTGGAAGTAATAGACGTTACGCCTGTCCCAGCCGCGAATCGCACCTTCGGCCAGAGTCAGTTCGCCATTGACCAGTCGCTTGATGTCGAAGAATTGCTTCACGCCCAGACCATCGCACGTCGGGCAGGCGCCGGCCGGGTTGTTGAAGGAGAACAGCTTGGGTTCCAGCTCGCTGATCGCGTGACCGCAGATCGGGCAGGCGAAGCGCGCGGAGAAGATGATCTCTTCGCCGGGTTCGTCGTCCATCGGTGCGACCAGGGCAATGCCGTCCGCCAGTTTCAGCGCAGTCTCGAAGGATTCGGCCAGACGCTGTTGCAGATCGGCGCGGACCTTGAAGCGGTCGACGATGACGTCAATCGAATGCTTCTTCTGCTTGTCCAGCTTCGGCAGTTCGTCCAGTTCGCAGATCCTGCCGTTGACCCGGGCCCGGACAAAGCCCTGGGCGCGCAGTTCTTCGAAGACCGAAAGGTGTTCGCCTTTGCGCTCGCGAATCACCGGCGCCAGCAGCATCAGTTTGCTGCCCTCCGGTTGGGCGAGGACCAGGTCGACCATCTGGCTGACGGTCTGCGCTTCCAGCGGAATGTCGTGATCCGGGCAGCGCGGAATACCGACGCGAGCGTAGAGCAGGCGCAGATAGTCGTAGATTTCGGTGATGGTGCCGACCGTCGAACGCGGGTTGTGCGAGGTCGACTTCTGCTCAATGGAAATGGCTGGCGACAAACCTTCAATGGTGTCGACGTCAGGCTTTTCCATCATCGACAAAAACTGCCGGGCATAGGCCGACAGCGACTCGACATAGCGGCGCTGGCCTTCGGCGTACAGCGTGTCGAACGCCAGGGACGATTTGCCGGATCCGGACAAGCCGGTGATGACGATCAGTTTGTCCCGTGGCAGGGTCAGGTCGATGTTCTTCAGGTTGTGGGTTCGGGCCCCACGAATCAGGATCTTGTCCAAAGTGGCCTCGCTCGGCGGGCGTCGAAAACGTAGGAGTATACGGTCAAATACTGGATGGATGCACACTATCAAACGAGTGGTTTACTGTCGTACATGAAGAGTCTGTCAGCGGAACGCGTCAAAGCGTCGCGATATACCCTGTCAATCGATGGGACTGGTAGAATCGCCGCCGGTTCACATGAGGTTTTTCCATGCACGATCCCCACAGCGAACGCATGAGTGGCAGTGAGACCCGCGCAGCAAGCGGTCTGGCCCTCGTGTTCGCGTTCCGTATGCTTGGCATGTTCATGGTGTTGCCGGTACTGGCGACCTATGGGATGGATCTGGCAGGAGCGACCCCGGCCCTCATCGGGCTGGCGATTGGCGCTTACGGCCTGACCCAGGCGATATTTCAGATTCCGTTCGGCTTCATTTCCGACCGCATCGGGCGCCGCCCGGTGATTTACCTGGGGCTGATCGTGTTCGCCCTCGGCAGTGTGCTGGCGGCCAACGCTGATTCGATCTGGGGCGTTATCGCCGGACGAATCCTGCAAGGCGCCGGGGCGATTTCCGCAGCAGTGATGGCGTTGCTGTCAGACCTGACCCGCGAACAGCATCGGACCAAAGCCATGGCCATGATCGGCATGACGATTGGTCTGTCGTTCGCGGTCGCCATGGTGGTAGGACCGTTGCTGACTCGTGCCTTTGGGCTGTCCGGGTTGTTCCTCGCCACCGGTGGCATGGCGCTGGTGGGTATCGTGATCGTGATGTTCATGGTGCCGCGCTCCACCGGGCCGTTGCAGCACCGTGAATCCGGCGTCGCGCGCCAGGCACTGATGCCGACGCTCAAGCACCCGGACCTGCTGCGCCTGGACCTGGGTATTTTTGTGTTGCACGCGATGTTGATGTCGAGCTTCGTTGCATTGCCGCTGGCCCTGGTCGAAAAAGCCGGGCTGCCCAAAGAGCAGCACTGGTGGGTCTACCTGACCGCGCTGCTGATTTCCTTCTTCGCCATGATCCCGTTCATTATCTACGGCGAGAAGAAACGCAAAATGAAACGAGTTTTATTGGGCGCAGTGCTGACGCTGATGCTCACTGAGCTATTCTTCTGGCAGTTCGGCGATAGCTTGCGGGCCCTGGTGATCGGGACGGTGGTGTTCTTTACCGCGTTCAACTTGCTGGAAGCTTCGTTGCCATCGCTGATCAGCAAGGTTTCACCGGCGGGCGGCAAGGGCACGGCGATGGGGGTTTATTCCACCAGTCAGTTCCTCGGATCGGCACTGGGCGGGATCCTCGGCGGCTGGATGTTCCAGCATGGCGGTCTGTCGGTTGTCTTCCTCGGATGCGCCGGCCTGGCTGCCCTCTGGCTGGCCTTTGCTGTTACCATGCGCGAACCACCTTATGTCACGAGCCTGCGCTTGCCGTTGTCGCCCGAGGCGATCCGCGAAGCGGGTCTGGTTGAGCGCCTGAAGGCCGTCGTAGGGGTAACAGATGCGGTAATCGTTGCTGATGAAGCAGCGATTTACATCAAATTGGACACAGAACTATTGGATCGCACTACCCTCGAGCGTCTGGTGAACAACCCGCCCGAGGCAGCGTGCGTAGCCTAGGAGAACGTTATGGCCCGTGGGGTTAACAAAGTCATATTGGTCGGCACTTGCGGCCAGGATCCCGAAGTTCGCTACTTGCCTAACGGTAACGCCGTGACCAACCTGAGTCTGGCGACCAGCGAACAGTGGACCGACAAGCAGACCGGTCAGAAGGTCGAGAAGACCGAATGGCACCGTGTGTCGATGTTCGGCAAAGTGGCGGAAATCGCCGGCGAATACCTGCGTAAAGGTTCGCAGGTCTACATCGAAGGCAAGCTGCAGACCCGCGAGTGGGAAAAAGACGGTATCAAGCGTTACACCACTGAAATCGTGGTCGACATGCAAGGCACCATGCAACTGCTGGGCGGCCGTCCACAGCAGGGCGACCAACAAGGCGGGGGCAACAACTACCAGCAGTCCGCTCCGGCTCCACGCCAGCAGCAGGCGCCGCGTCCGCAGCAGTCGGCACCGCAACAGTCGCGTCCGGCTCCACAGCAGGCCGCTCCTCAGCCGGCTCCGGATTTCGACAGCTTTGATGACGATATCCCGTTCTAGGATATGGCTTAGGCCTTTGTAAGGTTTAGCCTCGAAACCCCCGATCGGTCCTCTGGACTGGTCGGGGGTTTTCTTTTGCACATTAATTTGTAGGAGCCAGCTTGCTGGCGATGGCGTCCATCCAGTCAATAAGCAGGTTGACTGAACCTCCGCCATCGCCGGCAAGCCGGCTCCTACAGATTTGTGGTTAACGGGATGATGTGGTCACGTTGGCCCGCGCCGTGTGCAGTTTTTTGTAGCTGTCGATCAGGCGCAGGTGCCTGTCGAGCCCCTCCAGTTTCATGCTGGTCGGCGTCAAGCCATGGAAGCGTACGGTCCCGTCCACCGAGCCGATTGCTGCGTCCGTCCGCTCGCTGCCAAACATCCGGCGGAAATTGGCCTCGTAGTCTTCCAGTTCCAGGTCTTCGTCCAGTTTCATCTCCAGCACCACATTGACAGCCTGGTAGAACAAGCCGCGCTCAACCGTGTTGTCGTTGTACTGCAGGAACATTTCCACTGCTTCTTTCGCCTCTTCAAATTGTTGCAGGGCGAGGTAAATCAGCAGCTTCAACTCCAGGATCGTCAACTGACCCCAAGCGGTATTGTCGTCAAATTCGATGCCGATCAAGCTGGTGATGTCGGTGTAGTCGTCCAACTCACTTTCCACCAGGTGCTCGACCAGCGCTCGCAGTTCTTCTTCGTCCAGGCGATGCAGGTTCAGGATGTCTTCGCGGAAGAACAGCGCTTTGTTGGTGTTATCCCAGATCAGATCGTCTACCGGATAAATTTCCGAATAGTCCGGCACCAGGATGCGGCAGGCCGTCGCGCCGATATGCTCGTAGACCGCCATGTACACTTCCTTGCCCATGCCTTCGAGAATGCCGAACAAGGTCGCGGCTTCCTCGGTATTCGAGTTTTCACCCTGGCCGGAGAAGTCCCACTCCACGAATTCGTAATCCGACTTCGAACTGAAGAAGCGCCACGACACAACGCCGCTCGAGTCGATGAAGTGCTCGACGAAGTTGTTCGGCTCGGTCACCGCATGACCTTCAAACGTCGGCTGGGGCAGGTCGTTGAGGCCTTCGAAGCTGCGGCCTTGCAGCAACTCGGTGAGGCTGCGTTCCAGTGCCACTTCAAGGCTTGGGTGCGCGCCGAACGAGGCGAACACACCGCCGGTACGCGGGTTCATCAACGTAACGCACATCACCGGGAATTCACCGCCCAGAGACGCATCCTTCACCAACACCGGGAAACCCTGTTCTTCCAGCGCCTGAATGCCGGCGAGGATCCCAGGGTACTTTGCCAGCACGTGGGCCGGCACATCCGGCAGTGCAAATTCACCTTCGATGATTTCGCGTTTTACCGCGCGCTCGAAGATCTCCGACAGGCACTGCACCTGCGCTTCGGCCAGCGTGTTGCCGGCACTCATGCCGTTGCTCAGGTACAGGTTTTCAATCAGGTTGGACGGGAAATACACCACCTCACCGTCCGACTGGCGCACGTACGGCAGCGAGCAGATACCGCGCTCTTCATTGCCCGAGTTGGTGTCGATCAGATGGGAGCCGCGCAGCTCGCCGTCGCGGTTGTAAATCTTCAGGCAGTACTCGTCGAGAATCTCGGTCGGCAGCGCGTCTTTGCGGCCAGGCTTGAACCAGCGCTCGTCCGGATAATGCACAAATTCCGCGTTGGCGATGTCTTCGCCCCAGAACTGGTCGTTGTAGAAGAAGTTGCAGTTGAGCCGCTCGATAAACTCGCCCAACGCCGACGCCAGTGCGCCTTCCTTGGTCGCACCCTTGCCGTTGGTGAAGCACATCGGCGAGTGCGCATCGCGGATATGCAGCGACCACACATTGGGCACGATATTGCGCCACGAGGCGATTTCAATCTTCATGCCCAGGTCCGCCAGGATGGCCGACATGTTGGCGATGGTTTGTTCCAGCGGCAGATCCTTGCCGGCAATGTAAGTGCTCGCCTCTGAGCTGGAAGCAGGCATCAACAGCGCCTGGGCATCGGCGTCGAGGTTTTCCACTTCTTCGATCACAAACTCAGGCCCGGCCTGCACCACTTTTTTCACGGTGCAACGGTCGATGGAACGCAGGATGCCCTGGCGGTCCTTGTCGGAGATGTCCGCCGGCAACTCGACCTGGATCTTGAAAATCTGGTTGTAGCGGTTTTCCGGGTCAACAATGTTGTTCTGCGACAGGCGGATGTTATCCGTGGGGATATTGCGTGTGCTGCAGTACAACTTCACGAAATACGCCGCACACAACGCCGACGAAGCCAGGAAGTAGTCGAACGGACCGGGTGCCGAGCCATCGCCCTTGTAGCGGATTGGTTGGTCGGCCACCACCGTGAAGTCGTCGAACTTGGCTTCAAGCCGAAGGTTGTCGAGAAAGTTGACCTTGATTTCCATGGGGGGGTACCAGAATAACGGGCTAGACGATTTGGCCGCCATTATCCGGCTTTTCAGCGGTAAGTCTTGTGGTTGTCGGGTCCTTGATCGGGTTTACACCTGTTTCACCCCGACGCCCGATGCATGGCAACGGGCTTTTTCACTGACGGTAAATGTTCAGTCGAGTATCAGGTGCGGCAAGAATCGGCTGGAATCCTTGGTAATCAGGCTGTTGTCCTCGCGCACACCGATGCCCGCGGCTTGATCGCCGATCACCCAGGAGCCGATCAACGTGTAGCTATCGCCAAACTTCGGCAGCGGCGCGAACTCCTGAAGGATAAACGGCGCATCCGTGTAGGGCCCATCCTCTTTCACGATCAGACCGTCCGTTGTTTGCAGCTCGATGTTGGCGCCTTCCCGCGAGAAGAATGGCTTGCGCACCCAACCCTTGGGCACCGCTTTGTTCGGGGCGGTATCCAGGTGGGCGGCGAGCAGGTTCGGATGGCCTTTGTTGAATTCCCACAGCAGCGGCAGGATGCCTTTGTTGGAGATGATGGATTTCCAGGCCGGTTCGAAAAACTGCGTATCGCTCTGGGCAATCGCTGCACCAAAGGGCTCGTGGAAGATGAACTCCCAGGCGTGCAGTTTGAACAGGTGAGGAATCCAGCGATCTTCAAGATCGACGAAACGTCCGTCACTGGTGAGGCCAATGTCTTCGATGTCGATGTGACGGGATTCGATGCCGACTTTTTCCGCAACCAGCCGCAGGTAATCGGTGGTGCCCTTGTCCTCGACCGAGTCTTTCATCGAGGCGAAATAGAAGGGCTGCGTGATCTGCAGTTGAGCAAAGGCCTGATGCAGCTTGGTGTCGATGCTGTTGAACTGGTCGGCGTTCTTGGGCAACAAACCACGCTCAATGCACTGCTCCAGCCAGCCCCACTGGAACGCCGCCGCTTCGTAGAGGCTGGTCGGCGTGTCGTAGTTGAGCTCCAGCAGCTTGGCCGGGCCGTTGCCGTTGTAGGAAAAGTCCATGCGCCCGTACAGATGCGGATGACCTTCGAGCCATGACGTACGAACCAGGTCGTAGAACGCTGCCGGAATGCTCAGGCGTTCCAGCAACTCCTCGCTCTGCACCACGCGAGCCACCAGGTCCATGCACATCTCATGGATCTCGGTGGTCGGGTCTTCGAGATCGTTCTCGATCTGCTTGAGTGTGAACTGGTAGTACGCGCTCTCGTCCCAATAGGGTTCGTCGTCGATGGTGTGGAACAGAAAGCCGAGGTTTTCGGCGGTCTGTTTCCAGTCATGACGCTCTGCGCAGAGGATTTTCTTCATGGCCCTGTTTCCTTAACTGCTCGACCCGCCGCCACCCCAGCCGCTGCGCGCACTGGCTTTGCTGCCGAAGCCGCCACGGGAAGTGGAGGAGGCAACGGACACCGGTTTGCTGGCGGAACGAATCGAGTCGGCGTAGTTGCTGCTGCCGTATCGCGCCTGATTGGATTTGGTAAAGGTCGAACCTTTCGAAATCCGCTGGCCGAGTGTCGAAGACGAATAGCTGCCACGGTCGTCGCGGTAGCGGTACACCGGCTCGGAATAGTAGCTGTTGCGGTTGTTGCTCAGCATGTTGCCGATCAGCAGGCCGGTCAGCAGGCTGGTGCCGGAGAATCCCGAACCGCCACTGTTCGCTTCCGAGGCAGGCAATTGCGCTTTGGCGGCGTCCACCTGGGATTGCGTCACCTCGCCATTGGCGGTCAGTTCGAAGCCGCCGAGCTTGGGGATGAACTTGCCGGCGGAGTCCTGCTGGCACCAGTCGGCGACGAAGTCGGCTTCGCAATCGGCCTGGTTGTCGTACACCGGTGCAATGCGTCGATGTTCGGCCATGGCGGTCATGAAGGCGTCCGAGCAGACGTCCACCGGAAGTTTTTCATCGGCGCATTGCTGCACGGACTGGAAGTTGTACTTTTTCTGCATCGAGTAGGTTTTTTCCGTCGGCCCGCAGCCCGAAATCGCCATCGCGACCGAGGCTGCCAGCGACAGCTGAACGTACTTGCTTCGTTTCATCGGGAGCTCCGTGCGCGATCAGTTCGAGGAAGGGGTCATGCAGGCGGCGTTCAACATGCCGACGCTGATGGCCACGGCTGCCACGTAGATGCCGGCGGCGATTTCACCTTTCTTGATGCGCTCGGAGGTGCCCTTGAGCACCAGGCTGGTCATCAGGAACGCCAACAATTGCACGAACGCGGCGATGACTGCCCAGACCACGAAGTCGAGGAGGCTGACCGAGTAGGCGATCACGTTGCTGGCCGGAATCGCGAAACCGATGACCGCACCGCCCAGGGCGATTGCAGCCGCGACGTTGCCCGAACGGATCAGCTCGAATTCCTTGTGCGGGGTGATGCGGGTGTAGATGAACTGGAACAGCGCGAACAGCACGGCGGCGCCGAGGATGTACGCAACAAACCCGAGCACGGCGGCTTTGTTCAGGGAGACGGAGAGCGCTTCTAGCATGGGGTTTCTTCCTTTTTAAAAAGTGTTCAGGTCGGTGGTGTACAGCGAAATGCCCAGCGAAGTGCTCAAGCTGATCGTGCCTTCGGCGTCTTCTTCGACAGAAAACAGCAGGAATTCGCGGCGGTCGGTCAGGCCGGTTTCGCGGGCGTACAGCATCGAACGGTGCTCGACGCTGTAGGACTCATCCGGGTTTTTCAGCTGTTCGCTCAACGCCACCAATTCAGTCTGGCCATTCTCGGTGCCCCATTCGCGGGTGTATTCGACGCCGTTGTGGGTGTAGGTCGGCAGCCCGATCAGGCTATTCGGGCCGGCCAGACGACGCAGCTCCGCTTCGCTGCTGATGGTGATGTAGCTGAGGTAGTTGAACAGGATCACCGACTCGACCTGGCCGGCGATGTCGCCGGTGGTGTGCACTTGCAGCCAGTAGTCTTCGTCGTTCATGTAGTAGCGCGACAGCCAGGTCGACTGCCCGAGGTCAATGGTGCCGTTGCTCCAGATCTGCTGCGAGCCGGGAATGGCCACGGCAGTTTTTTCGTCGAGCAACAATTGCAGCGTGCTGTCGAACATCACGCCTTTGCCCAGTGCCAGACCCAGCGGGCCGGCGGCCGGTTGGGTTTCGCTGGCGGTCCATTTCGATTCTGAATTCGCGTTCGGGGCCTCAAGCCCCAACAACTGTTTAAACCATCCCATTGGAGATTTCCTTGAGGCGAGTGGAGGCGATGTAGAAGAGCTCGCCGCCCTCGACGCGTGTGGCGCCAGGCGGGTTGATCGATGGTTGTCGGGCGCCCTTGGCGCGGTAGCCGATGAGGGTGGCGTTGTGACGTTCTTTCATCTGCGTGTACAGATCGCCGAAGGTCGCGTTAAACGTATCGGGCAGTTTCATCAGGTATTGGGTCGCGCCCTGGCCCACGCACAGCAATTCGTTGATGACCACGGACGAGCCGGGGTCCTGGGACGCGCGCACAAGCATCTCGATGGCCATGCTTGATGTGCATTCCAGGCTGGGGGCGTAGGCGCTGGCGAGCGAGGCGATTTCACTGTCATTGAAGTGGGCGACCACATGCCCGACAGGCTTCAGTTGATTGACCGCCAGCACGGTGGCCAGGGTCAGGTCGTCTGAATGGGTTCGCACCAGAACGCGTTCGGCACCGGGAACGCCAGCGCGCAGTAGCAGCGCCACCGAGGACAGGCTTTCGCCCTTGATGAAGGACGCTTGGCCAGGCATGGGGTTTTCTTCAAGGGTGCAATCGCAAATGACGATCAGGTTGTCGTTGGAGGTTTCATCCTGAAGCAACAACTCAACGACCCGTTCGCTGGATGCACCTTCCCAGCCGATGAGCACCGTATGCCCGACATTGCCGGTGTAGTCACCTTTGCCCTTCATGCTTTTTCTCCATACATCGATAACGCTGCTGGTGGTTTTGCCGATGGCTGCCGTCAGCAGCGCAATGCCGCCGAGCATGACCCAGGTGGCCACGAAAATGCGCCCCGCCGATGTCTGTGGCGCGAGATCGCCATAGCCTACGGTAAGCGTGGTGGTGAGATAGAAGTAGGTAAACGTGGCGGGGGCGGTGAGGTGCTGTTCGCCCAGCAACACCAGGCCCAGATACGCCGTGGTCAGGTGCACGGCCAAGGCGATGACCAGTCCCGCCCAACCGAATCGGTGGAAGAGGGACGAGGCATACATGCGCAATAAAAGGAAAATCGACATTTCGTCCCTGACTCCGTGGGTACTCATTCCTGGCGACGTTATCGCCTCGGCGTCTGAATGCTCAAGTGCGGTTAACCGGCGGCATTAAACCTGCTGCGCGGCGCAGAGAAAAGTACCTTGGCTGCAATAAATCCGGCGAGCGCCCCAAAGAGATGTCCTTCGAAGGACACACCCTGACGCGGAAGGAAGCCAAAGACCAGGCCGCCATAGAGCAGCGCCACGACGCTGGCCGTGATCAGGTTGCCCCAGCTGCGGTGAAACCAGGCGCGGGACAGGAGGTAGGCCCACAGCCCGAATACCCAGCCGCTGGCGCCAATGTGCACGCCGGAAAACCCGAACAGCCAGACCAGTGCGCCGCCCAGCAGAATGATGATCGCGCTGACGGCCAGGAACCGGTTGAGCCCGTCGACAATGACCAGGGTGCCCAGAATCAGGAAGGGAATCAGGTTGGCGCTGAGGTGCGCAAAGGACGCGTGTAAAAAAGGCGAGGTGATGATACCGACCAGTCCGTGGGCTGTTCTCGGCACCAGGCCGAATGCCACAAGGCTGTAGCCGGTCGCAACGTTGAGCAGTTGCAGCGCCACCATGAAAATGGCGAGGCTGGCGATTGTCTTGAAACCCTTCAGGGCATCCATCCTTGACCTCGATTCAACGAAAAACTGAAACGCATATCCAATGTGGGAGCGAGCCTGCTCGCGAAGAGGGAGTGTCAGTCAACATTAATGTCGCCTGACAAACCGTAATCGCTGGCAGGCTAGCTCCCACAGGTTATGCATCTGCGACTGAGTGGGTTACTCAGCCGATTTCTGCTTCAGGCGCTCCAGGATCGCGTTGGCGCTGCCCGCGTCCGGCGTGATGCCGGCTTCGCGCAGTTTGCGCTCCAGGTCGGTGCCAGTCGATTGATCGGCCAGTTGGTCCTGGGCTTCCAGTTCAGCGGCGCGTTGCTGCTGCTTGGCTTGCAAGCGGTTCAGCGTGCCGACTGCGGTTTCCAGTTTGCCGTTGGCGCCGCCGCTGGCGATGGACGCGCTGACCTGGGCTTTCTGTACGCTTTCGCGGGCCTTGGCCATGTCTACTTGCTGACGCAGGCTCTTGATGCGGCTTTCAGCCTTGGTGATGTCTTTGCGCATGTTGTCCGCATAACCGCCGAATTCGGTGGCCTGCTTCTGCTCGACATCCAGCTCGTTGGTCAGGGTCGAAATGGCTTCGGCCACTTCCAGTGCCAGGTCTTCGCGGTTGGCCTGAATGGCGGCCAGCGCCTTGGATTCCAGGTCCTTGATCTTGGCGTTGTACTCGCTGACGCGATCAGCAGACAGTTTGTGCTTGGCCATGATGGTGACCAGCTCACGCTTGGCGTTGGCCAGCGCGCTGTCGGCATCGCGAATTTCCTGGTCGAGGATGCGCAGGGCCTGTTGGTCGACGATCGATTCGCCGACTTCATTGGCACCGCCACGCAGTGCGGTGAACAATTTGCTCCAGATGGACTGAGTCATTGGATTTTCCCTGATTCCCGAATAATTAATTGAAAAAACGTTCGAAGGCTTCGCTGGCGCGCTGCACGTTGTCGACGAGGGTTTTGACCTCGGTCACGACGTTGGTCAGGCTCGAGTCGGAGCTGAGTGCGCCGAACATGTTGTAAACGACCTGCCCGTTAGGCATGGACTCGATGCCGATCGACGACAGCGGGAACATTTCCCGGCTGCGCAGCACGGCATCATTGAAGGCCGGCACGTCCTTGATCGACTCGACGTCGACCAGCACGGTATCGACGATGATCTGGTCGCCCACAACCGCGATGTAAATCGGCAAGCCACCGAAGTCGTTCATTTCCAGCTTGATGCTGGATTCGGAGCCTTGGACGAGGGAGAGGGTGATGTCGTTCGAGACCACTTCGTCCAGGGCTTGAAGGGCGCTGTAGAGGCGATCGATGTTCCAGTTGTTACCTGCGCTCATGTAATTCTCCGACATGAATGAGCCAGCCAGGATCGGTTGGCGTAGCTGTTTCTCCATCTGCTTGAGCAGGCTTCGGTTTTCGGGAAGCACCCAAGTCTCGTGTTTTACATAACCGGCGGCACCCAGGCCCGCGCGCATCTGCTTCATGTAGAAGCTCGACGGTTTTTTCGCGGACGGTTTCGAGCGCTCTCCCTTGCGGCTTGCTGAATCGTTCACAGACCCGGAAGGCGGATCTGATGGAGAGCTGCTGTTCATGGTGCTGACCTCGTTGTGAAAAACTCACGCGTGAGAAACACTACAGGCAATTTTCGCTGTGCTCAATAGCTCACGCGTGAGATTTTTTTTATGGGGGTGGGGG